>JAITAJ010000290.1 GCA_031284185.1 Accumulibacter sp.
GGGCGGCGAATACGCCTTTCGCGCGCGCGGCGAGGCGCACATGTGGACGCCGGATTCCATCGCCAAATTGCAACACGCCGCCCGTTCCGGCAGCTACGAGACCTACCGGGAATACGCCCGCCTCATCAACGACCAGACGAAGCGCCATCTCACCTTGCGCGGCCTCTTCGCCATGAAGCCGGCGGGCGCGCCCGTGCCGCTCTCCGAGGTGGAACCGGCCAGCGAAATCGTGAAACGCTTCACCACCGGCGCCATGTCGCTGGGTTCCATTTCCACGGAAGCGCATACCACGCTTTCCATCGCCATGAACCGCATCGGCGGCAAATCCAATACCGGCGAGGGCGGCGAGGACGCGCGCCGCTTCGTTCCCCTGAAGGCGGGACAGAAGCTCTCCGAGGTGATCGGCGCTTCCCGCATCGAGCGCGATTACGTGTTCCAGGAAGGCGATTCCCTGCGTTCGGCGATCAAGCAGGTGGCCTCCGGGCGCTTCGGCGTCACCGCCGAGTATCTCGTCAATGCCGACCAGATCCAGATCAAGATGGCGCAGGGCGCGAAACCCGGCGAGGGCGGACAATTGCCGGGGCACAAGGTTTCCGAGTACATCGGCTATCTGCGCCATTCGGTGCCCGGCGTCGGCCTCATTTCGCCGCCGCCGCACCACGACATCTATTCCATCGAGGACCTGGCGCAGCTCATCCACGACCTGAAGAACGTAAATGACGAAGCCAGCATTTCCGTGAAGCTCGTGGCCGAAGTGGGCGTCGGCACCGTCGCGGCGGGGGTGGCCAAGGCCAAGGCCGATCACATCGTGATTTCCGGTCATGACGGCGGCACCGGCGCGTCGCCGCAGGCTTCCATCAAACACGCGGGCAGCGCCTGGGAACTGGGGCTGGCCGAAACCCAGCAGACCCTGGTGCTGAACCAGTTGCGCTCGCGCGTGCGCGTGCAGGTCGACGGCCAGATGAAGACCGGGCGCGACGTGGTGATCGGCGCGCTCCTGGGCGCGGATGAATTCGGCTTCGCCACCGCGCCGCTCGTCGCGGAAGGCTGCGTCATGATGCGCAAATGCCATCTCAATACCTGCCCGGTTGGCGTGGCGACGCAGGACCCGGTCTTGAGAAAACGCTTCTCCGGCCAGCCGGAGCACGTGGTCAATTACTTTTTCTTCGTCGCCGAGGAGGCGCGCGAATTGATGGCGGAACTGGGCATCCGCAAATTCGACGATCTGATCGGGCGTCTCGATCTCCTGGAAAAACGCGCTGGCATCGAACACTGGAAAGCGAAGGGGCTGGATTTTTCCCGCATTTTCCTGCCGCCGGAAGCCGGGGCGGAAGTGGGACGCCGGCATACGGAAGGCCAGAATCACAATCTGGAGAAGGCGCTCGACCATGCGCTCATCGAGCGCGCCCGTCCGGCGCTGGAAAAGGGCGAGGAGACGCGCATCGAACTGCCGGTAAAAAACATCAACCGCACCGTCGGGGCCATGCTCTCCGGGCGCGTGGCGCGGCGCTACGGCGCGGCGGGGTTGCCGGAGGACACAATTCGCGTCACGCTCACCGGCACGGCGGGACAGAGCTTCGGCGCTTTCCTCGCGCGCGGCGTGACCCTGGAACTCATTGGCGAAGGCAACGATTACGTCGGCAAGGGACTTTCCGGCGGGCGCGTCATCGTGCGCCCGCACCCGGATTTTCGCGGCGAGGCCGATGGCAACATCATCATCGGCAATACGGTATTGTATGGCGCGACCGCTGGCGAGGCGTTCTTCTCCGGCGTCGCGGGCGAACGCTTCTGCGTGAGGAATTCCGGCGCGGCGGCCGTGGTGGAAGGCGTGGGCGACCACGGCTGCGAATACATGACCGGCGGCACGGTAGTCGTGCTGGGGCGGCTGACGGGGCGCAATTTCGCGGCGGGCATGTCCGGGGGAATCGCCTACGTGCTGGATGAGGACGGCAGTTTCGCGACGCGCTGCAACCTCGCCCAGGTGACGCTGGAAAAGGTGCTGCCCGCCGCCGAACAGAGCGGCCCTTTCCATCGGGACGAGGCCGACGAGCCGCAATTGCGCGCCCTGATCCAGAAACACGTCGAGACGACCGGCAGCCTGCGCGGAAAGGCCATTCTGGAAGATTGGGATCGTTTCCGGGAGAAATTCGTCAAGATCTTCCCCCACGAATACCGCCGCGCCCTGAGCGAACTGGCGGCGGTCAGACAGAAGGAGGCCGCATAAAATGGGCAAGCCGACGGGATTTCTCGAATTTGAACGCCAGGAAGAACATTACGATCCGGTGGAGGCGCGCCTGCAACACCATCGGGAATTCGTCCATACCCTGAGTGACGAGGCGGCAACGACGCAAGGCGCGCGCTGCATGGATTGCGGCATTCCCTTCTGCAACAACGCCTGCCCGCTGGGCAACAACATCCCCGACTGGAACGATCTGGTCTACAAAGGCGACTGGCAAAGGGCGCTGGAAGTGCTGCATTCGACCAACAATTTTCCCGAATTCACCGGGCGCGTCTGCCCCGCGCCCTGCGAATCCGCCTGCACGTTGGGCATCAACGCCGCGCCGGTGGGCATACGCTCCATAGAGCGCGCCATCATCGACAAAGCCTGGGATGCGGGTTGGCTCGCGCCGCAGATCGCCGCGGTCAGGAGCGGCAAAAAAATCGCCGTCGTCGGTTCCGGCCCGGCGGGACTGGCCGCCGCGCAACAACTGGCGAGAGTCGGCCACGACGTGACCGTCTTTGAAAAAAGCAGTCGCGTCGGCGGCCTGCTGGGGTTTGGCATTCCCGACTTCAAACTGGACAAATCCGTCATCGACCGCCGTGTCGAACAATTGCAAGCCGAAGGCGTGATCTTCAGAACCCGCGTCCTCGTCGGCGACAAGCGCCTGCCGACCGGAATCAACAACGACGCGACCGAATTCGTGTCCGCCGCGGAATTGCGCCAGTCCTTCGACGCCATTATTCTTGCCGCCGGTTCGGAAACGCCGCGCGACCTGTCGGTGCCGGGGCGTGAGTTGGAGGGCGTCTACGCCGCGCTGGAATTCCTGATTCCACAAAACAAGGAAGTGCGGCAAGGCGCGGCGAACCCCGTGAATGTGAAGGGAAAACACGTCGTCGTCATCGGCGGCGGCGATACCGGTTCCGACTGCGTGGGTACGAGCTATCGTCAGGGCGCGGCTTCCGTTACCCAGTTTGAATTGATGCCCATGCCGCCGAAGGACGAAAACAAGGCGCTGACCTGGCCTTACTGGCCATTGAAGTTGCGCACTTCTTCCTCGCACAAGGAAGGCGACACCAAACGCGAATTTTCCGTGGCGACCAAGGCGTTTATCGGAGATGGTCGGCTCAAGGCGGTCAAGGCGGTGCGGGTCAAGTGGGAAAATGGCCAGATGCACGAAATTCCCGAATCCGGATTCGAGCTTCCCTGCGATCTTGCTTTTCTTGCGCTGGGTTTTTTACACCCTGTCGCCAGCCTGCTGGACGCTTTCGGCGTGGAAAAGGACGCGCGCGGCAACGCAAAAGCCGAAACCGAGGGCAAGACCAGCTACCAGACCAATGTCGCAGGCGTTTTCGCGGCGGGCGACGTGCGGCGCGGCCAGTCGCTCGTGGTCTGGGCGATCCGCGAAGGCCGCCAGTGCGCGAGAGCGGTGGATGAATTCCTGATGGGCGCCTCGCTCCTGCCGCGCTGACAGGGGACAGAGGACAGAAAAGTTAGCGGCTGCGCCGCAGAAAAAGCAAGGGCGGGAAAACCCATCGGGGTTTTGACGTTTTTTCCACGGCGCGAAGCGCCACAAATCTT
>JAITAJ010000293.1 GCA_031284185.1 Accumulibacter sp.
ATGAATTTGCGGCGCTTCGCGCCGGGCGAGGGAGGAAAACCCGAGCGCTCGGTTTCTCTGTCTTCTGTCGTCTCCAGGCTCTGTCCTCTGGAACGTGCTCGGTTTCTCTGTCTTCTGTCCTCTCCAGGCGCTGTCCTCTGGAACGCACTCGGTTTCCCCTCCTCTGACGGCGCGACAGCGCCGCAAACTCATCTGTCTTCTGTCTTCTCAAGATTCTGTCCTCTGGATTCCGAGGACAGAGAAACCCATCGCTTGGTTTTCCCTCCGGCGCGACAGCGCCGCAAACTCACCTGTCTTCTGTCTTCTCAAGGTTCTGTCTTCTGGAACTCTGTCTTCTCAAGGTTCTGTCTTCTGGAACTCTGTCTTCTCAAGGTTCTGTCTTCTGGAACTCTGTCTTCTCCAGGCGCTGTCCTCTGGAACGCACTCGGTTTTCCCTCCTCTGACGGCGCGACAGCGCCGCAAACTCACCTGTCTTCTGTCCTCTCAAAATTCTGTCTTCTGGAAAGCCTCCGTAAAGCGGACGCGAGCGTCTCGCGCGGACAGCCGAAGTTGAGCCGCACCCAGCCCGGATTACCGAAATCGGCGCCGTCCGACAGCCCCACGCCGGCTTCCTCGAAAAATTGCGCGGGCCGGTCGACGCCCAGGCCGCGCGCGTCGATCCAGGCCAGATAGGTGGCCTCGACGTGCGTCATCGAAAGCCCCGGCGTCCGGGCAACGGCCGCTTCGACTTCGTCGCGGTTGACGCGCAGAACGTCGATCAGCGCCTTCCGCCAGGCGTCGCACTCGCCGAACGCCGCTTCGGCGGCGGCAAGCCCCAGCACATTGACGTCCGGCACGATCCCGCGCATGACCGCCACGAAACGGTCACGCAGGGAGGCGTCCGGGATGATCGCCAGGGAACAGGCCAGGCCGGGGACGTTGTAGGTCTTCGACGGCGCCATCAGCGTGATCGTGCGCCGCGCCATGTCCGCTCCGAGCAGGGACAGCGGAATGTGCGGCCGCGGATCGAGAATCAGGTCGCAGTGAATGTCGTCGGAACAGACGATCAGGTCGTGACGCCGGCAGAATTCGGCGAGACGAGTCAACTCGTCGATGCGCCAGGCGCGACCGACCGGGTTGTGCGGATGACAGAGCAGGAACAGGCGCGTTTCGGGACTCACCGCCGCTTCCATCCGCTCGAAATCCCACGTCCATTCCTCCCCGGACAGGACGAGCGGCACCGTCGTCAGCTTCCGCCCGGCCAGACGGGGCGCGGAAAGAAAGGGAGGATAGATCGGAGTGGCCGTCAGCGCCGCGCCGTCGACGGCGCGGCACGCCGCGTTCAGGCCGGTGACCAGACCCGGCAGCCAGAGCAGCCATTCCGGCGATACGCGCCAGCCATAACGGTAGTGCAGGTAGGCGATCGCCGTGTCCACGAGACTCGCCCAGGGCTTGCCGTAGCCGAAGACTCCGTGCGCGATCCGCCGCTCCAGCGCCGCGATGACGGGCGGCGGCGCGGCGAAATCCATGTCGGCCACCCACAGGGGCAAGACGTCGCTCCCGGCGTATTTGTTCCACTTGAGCGAATCACCGCCCCGGCGGTCGATCACGCGCTCGAAATCGAAGTCCGCGCGCGCGGCGCCCGCTTCATCCGGCCCCGGCGCGCGCAAGGCGGCATCGCCCGAATCCGCGTCGGCATTTTTCTGGGACATCGCTTTCTCCATGTCGTTGTGGAAACCGAAGACCGGCGGTCATCCGAGGAACAGCCGGTAGGCCGCGTTGCCGGTTTCGTTCCAGTGAATATACCCCAGGTTTTCAAGGAAGGCCCTGAACTGCCCCGCTTCGCCGGGCGGCACTTGCAGACCGACCAGCACGCGCCCGTAGTCGGCGCCGTGATTGCGGTAGTGGAACAGGCTGATGTTCCACCCGGAACTCATCTGATTGAGGAAGCGCATCAGGGCGCCCGGACGCTCGGGAAATTCAAAGCGATAGACGATCTCGTGATCGATCCGCGGCGCGTGACCGCCGACGAGGTGCCGGATGTGCAGCTTGGCCATCTCGTCGTCGGTCAGGTCGAGCGTGGGATAGCCATGCCGCCGCAGCATTTCGATCAGTTTCATCGATTCGCCGCGCGAGGCGACCCGCACCCCGACGAATACCCGCGCCTCGCGCGGGTCGTTGTAGCGATAATTGAATTCGGTGACGTCGTGCTTGCCGATCAGCGTCACGAATTGCTTGTAGGCGCCGGGACGTTCGGGCAGCGTCACCGCGAGCACCGCTTCGCGGCGCTCGCCGACTTCGGCGCGTTCGGCGACGAAGCGCAGACGGTCGAAGTTGAGGTTGGCGCCGGAGGCCACCGCGACCAGCGTCTTGCCCCGCAGCCGATGCCGGCGCGCGTATTCCTTGGCGCCGGCGATGGCCAGCGCGCCCGCCGGTTCGAGCACGGCGCGCGTGTCCTCGAATACGTCCTTGATCGCCGCGCAGATGGCGTCGGTGTCGACCGTCACCATGCCGTCGACGTAGCGGCGGCACAGGCGGAAAGTTTCTTCGCCGACGTATTTCACCGCGGCGCCATCGGCGAACAGGCCGACTTGTTTCAGGCGCACCCGCCGACCGGCTGCCAGCGAGCGGGTCATGGCGTCGGCATCCGCCGCTTCGACGCCGATCACCCGCGTGGCCGGACGCAGACGCTTGATACACGCCGCTACCCCCGAAATCAGCCCGCCGCCGCCGACACAGCAGAACACGGCATGGATCGGCCGCGGATGCTGGCGCAGTATCTCCATGCCGATCGTGCCTTGTCCGGCGATCACTTCCGGGTCGTCGAACGGGTGCACGAACGTGAGCCGCTCCGCTTTTTCCAGCGTCAATGCGTGCGCGTAGGCTTCGTCGAAGGACTCGCCGGCAAGCACGACTTCACCGCCGCGGCTCTTGACGGCATCGATCTTGATCGCCGGCGTGGTCGTCGGCATCACCACCACCGCCCGGCAGCCGATTTTCGCCGCCGCCAGCGCCACGCCTTGCGCGTGATTGCCCGCCGAGGCGCAGATCACTCCGCGTCCGGCGCGTTCGGGCGAGAGTCCGGCGATCTTGTTGTACGCGCCGCGCAGCTTGAACGAGAACACCGGCTGCATGTCCTCGCGTTTGATCAACATCGTGTTGCCGGAGCGCGCCGACAGTCCCGGCGCCACTTCCAGCGGCGTTTCCACGGCAACGTCGTAAACCTGCGCGTTGAGGATTTTTTCAAGGTAGTCGGTGTTCATGATTCGGGGGGTCCTCGCGGGCAAAGCAAAATTCTAGCAGCCGTCCGGGTTCGGGGGGCGGGCGATGGGGAGGGTCGAAGACGCGCCGGGACAAAACGGGTTCGTCCGGGTAAGCTATCGGCGCTTCCGCCGTCCGCGAGGCGATGGCGGCGGATGTCCGGCGTTCATTTTCGGAAACGGTCTGCCATGACTCAAACCTTCATTTATGTTTCGTGTGCCGCGAGCCGCGAAATCGATGTGTTTTCTCTGGATACGCTGACCGGCGAGGCCGCCTTGCGGCAGGCCCTGCCCACGCCGGGCAGCCCGGTACCCTTGCGCGTCGGCCGGGACGGTCGTCTGTTGCTGGCCGGCCTGCGCGATGAAAACGCCTTGCTGAGCTGTTCGATCGATCGAGAAAGCGGCCGGCTGACCGCGCTCGGCAAGGTTTCCGCTCCCGGCGCGCCGACCTACGTGAGTTGCGACGAGGCGGCGCGAAACGCTTTCATGGCTTCTTACGGCGATCACTTGCTGGCCGTCTTTCCGCTCGATGGGGACGGGCGTCCCGGGCCGGCGGTTCAGGTCGAGACCGGCCTGCCGCGCGCTCATGCCGCGCTGACGGACCCGGCGGGGAACTGGCTGCTGGTGCCGACGCTTGGCGCGGACGCGATCCGCGTGTTCCGGCTCGGGCGTGACGGGCGTCTTTCGCCGGACGCGCCGCCGCCGGTCGCGGTTCGTCCCGGCAGCGGCCCGCGTCACCTGGTGTTTTCCCCGGACGGGCGCCATGTCTACTGTCTCAACGAGCTTGACGGCAGCATCGACGTCTTCGTCTTTGCCGCCGATACGGGAGCGCTCGAAATCCGGCAATCGATCGGCATGATGCCGCGCGGCTTCGGCGGCGCGCCGTGGGCCGCCGAACTCTGTGTCACGCCGGACGGCGCCTTCCTTTACGCGACTGACCGGCGTTCCAGCGCGCTGGCGGTCTTCTCGGTGGAAAAGCGGAGCGGGCGGCTCTCCCTGCTCGGCCATTATCCGGCGGAAACCCAAGCGCGAGGCATGGCCCTCGATCCTTCCGGGCGTTTCCTGGCGGTCGCCGGTCAGCTTTCAGGGCATCTCGCCATCCACGCCATCGATCCCCAAACCGGCCACCCGGAGCCACGCTCCCGAATAGCGACCGGAGAAGATCCGATCTGCGCAGTGTTCAGAAGACAGTGATTTGAGAAGACAGAGGACAGATGAGCTTGCGGCGCTTCGCGCCGGGTAGAGAACGAAAAACCGAGCGCTCGGTTTTTCCATCTCTTCCG
>JAITAJ010000298.1 GCA_031284185.1 Accumulibacter sp.
TTGTTTTCTGGTAGAGGACGATGAACAAAATACCGCTGACGATCGAAGGGGCCGAAAAACTTCGCGCCGAACTGCAACATCTGAAATCGACCGAGCGCCCGAGCGTGATCGCCGCGATCGCCGAGGCGCGCTCCCACGGCGATCTCTCCGAGAACGCCGAATACGACGCGGCCAGGGAACGCCAGGCATTCATCGAAGGGCGAATCAAGGAAATCGAACTCAAGCTGGCGAACGCGCAGATCATCGATCCCAAGCGGCTGGACGCCGGCGGCCGCTGCGTCTTCGGAGCGACGGTCGATCTGGAGGATCAGGATTCGGGAGACCGGGTGACCTATCAGATCGTCGGCGAGGACGAGGCCGACATCCGGGCGGGAAAGATTTCCGTCAACTCGCCGATCGCCCGCGCGCTGATCGGCAAGTCCGCCGGCGACGTGGCGGAAGTCCAGGCGCCGGCTGGCGTCAGGGAGTATGAGGTGCTGGAAGTGCGGTACGGGTAATCGGATGTTTCCCGAAAAGGCGTCGTTTGCCGGAGATCGACA
The DNA here is from genome assembly GCA_031284185.1 of Accumulibacter sp. Lineage (GTDB taxonomy): Bacteria > Pseudomonadota > Gammaproteobacteria > Burkholderiales > Rhodocyclaceae > Propionivibrio. The sequence goes on from JAITAJ010000298.1 coordinate 540, forward strand.
TGAGTCCCATCATTTGCCCGGTTTGCAACGAAGTGTGTTCCTTGCTCGACGCCGTCGACTTCAACAAGTCGTGCGGAGTGCACGGAGTGCAGGTTACTCTCGCAGGCATCCCCATCTACTATGCGCATTGTGCCAGATGCGGATTCTGTTTCGCGCCGGAGTTTTCCGCATGGTCTCCAGAAGATTTCATGACCAGGATATACAACGACGAGTATATTATTTTCGACCCCGAGTATATTGAACATCGCCCCCGGGAAAGCGCAGCTTGTTTGCTTTCCATGTTTCCCAAGCTGCCTGAATCCATCCGGCATCTCGATTATGGAAGTGGAAACGCGCTTCTCGGGAAGATTCTGCGCGAATCGAACTGGAATTCCACTGATTATGATCCTTTGGTGAACAGAGGCCTCCGCATCGATAGCCTTGGAAGATTCGACTTGATCACCGCTTTTGAAGTCTTCGAACATGTTCCCGACATTCGGAAGCTGATTTCGGACTTGCGTTTGCTCTTGGCTCCCGGCGGTATCATCTTGTTCTCGACCTTGTTGTCGGATGGAAAGATTCACGCCAACCAGAGATTGACCTGGTGGTACGCCGCTCCCCGGAACGGACACATCAGTCTGTTTTCGAGAAACAGCCTCTCGATTCTGGCCCAGGAGTGTCACTGGAATTTCGGCAGTTTCTCTGATGCGTTTCACATCTTTTTTTCGTCCATCCCCCCTCCCCCCTATGCAGATCATCTTATCCGAACGAACCGATGAATCATTGCCTGCCGCCGCGTAGCAGAATCGCAACGGCTCCGCGCGGGTTCGGAAAACCCATCGGACATGCCAGGAGACCTCGCCCCGACACCGCGAAACGGCGCCTCATGAGCTTGCCGCGATGAAACGGACCAGGACGAGCAAGGCCTGGATGCGCGAGCACGTGACCGATCCCTACGTGCGGCGGGCCAGGGCGGAGGGCTACCGTTCGCGCGCCGCGTACAAGCTGATGGAAATCGACGATCGGGATCGCCTGATCCGCCCCGGCGGCACGGTCGTCGATCTGGGCGCGGCGCCCGGCGGGTGGTCGCAGGTGGCGGCGCGGCGGATGAACGGGAAGGGCCGCGTGTTGGCGCTCGATCTTCTGGAAATGGACGGCCTGGCGGGAGTCGAGTTCATCCAGGGGGATTTCCGGGAAGCGAGCGTCCTCGATCGGCTCGAAGACCGGCTGGCCGGCGCGCGCGCGGGACTCGTGCTTTCCGACATGGCGCCCAGCATGTCCGGCGTGCCGGCGTCCGATCAGGCGCGGATCATGGATCTGGCCGGGCTTGGACTGGACTTCTGCCGCCGCTGGCTGGAACCGGAAGGCGCTTTTCTGGTCAAGGTATTTCAAGGGCACGGGTATGACGATTTCGTGCGTGAGATGAGGTCCGTCTTCAGTCGGGTGGCGACGCGCAAGCCGGAAGCGTCGCGCGATCGCAGCGCGGAAATCTATCTGCTCGGCAGGAGCCTGAAACGGGGACTTTGAAAAGGAACGCGACTTTCCGGCGGAATCACCGCAAAAGGGGTTAGAATTTTATTTCCGAATACATTCCTTTCCGGCTGTCCCGGAAGCAACGAGGATGAGGTGCGGCATTGAATAACATGTTCAAGAATCTGGCGGTCTGGCTGGTGATCGGCCTCGTGCTGATGACGGTCTTCAACCAGTTCAATTCCCGGCAGATCACGCAAGCCTCGATGGAATATTCCCAGTTCATGGAAGAGGTCGGGCGCGGTTCGATCAAGAAGGTCACCATCGAAGGGCGGGTGCTCAAGGCGACGACGACCGACGGTCGCAAACTCACGACGTATGCGCCGCCGGACCTGTGGATGGTCTCCGACCTGCTCAAGAACGGCGTCCAGATCGAAGCCAAGCCGGAAGAGGAACAGTCCTTCCTGATGAACATCTTCATCAGTTGGTTCCCGATGCTGCTGCTCATCGGCGTGTGGGTGTTCTTCATGCGGCAGATGCAGGGCGGCGGCAAGGGCGGAGCCTTCTCCTTCGGCAAGAGCAAGGCCAGGTTGCTCGACGAATCGACCAACAACATCACCTTCGCCGACGTCGCCGGATGCGACGAGGCCAAGGAAGAAGTCGCCGAACTCGTCGATTTCCTGCGCGATCCGACCAAGTTCCAGAAGCTCGGCGGGCGCATCCCCAAGGGGGTGTTGCTGGTGGGCAATCCCGGAACGGGCAAGACCTTGCTGGCGAAGGCCATCGCCGGCGAGGCGAAGGTGCCGTTCTTCTCGATTTCCGGCTCCGATTTCGTCGAAATGTTCGTCGGCGTCGGCGCGGCGCGCGTGCGCGACATGTTCGAGAACGCCAAGAAGCATTCGCCGTGCATCATCTTCATCGACGAACTCGACGCCGTCGGCCGGCAGCGCGGCGCGGGCCTGGGCGGCGGCAACGACGAGCGCGAGCAGACGCTGAACCAGATGCTGGTGGAAATGGATGGTTTCGAGGCAAGTTCCGGCGTGATCGTCATCGCCGCCACCAACCGGCCGGACGTGCTCGATCCGGCGCTGATGCGTCCGGGGCGCTTCGACCGTCAGGTAGTGGTGCCGCTACCGGACATTCGCGGGCGCGAACAGATTCTCAACGTGCACATGCGCAAGGTGCCGCTGGCGCCGGATGTCAAGGCCGACATCATCGCGCGTGGCACGCCGGGATTTTCGGGTGCTGACCTAGCCAACCTGGTAAACGAGGCAGCGCTCTTTGCCGCGCGCGGCAACAAGCGCCTGGTCGACATGGAGGATTTCGAGAAGGCCAAGGACAAGATCATGATGGGCGCCGAGCGGCGCAGCATGGTCATGAACGAGGAGGAAAAGCGCAATACGGCCTACCATGAGTCGGGACACGCCGTGGTCGCCAAGCTGGTGCCGAAGTCCGATCCGGTGCACAAGGTCACCATCATCCCGCGCGGCCGCGCCCTGGGACTGACCATGCAGCTGCCGGAGGAGGATCGCTACGCCTATGACCGCGTCTACCTGATGAGCCGCATCGCCGTGCTCTTCGGCGGGCGGATCGCCGAAGAGCTGTTCATGGACCAGATGACGACCGGCGCCTCGAACGATTTCGAGCGGGCGACGCAGATGGCGCGTGACATGGTGACCCGCTACGGCATGTCGGACGCGCTCGGGCCGATGGTCTATGGCGAGAACGAGGGCGAAGTGTTTCTCGGGCGTTCGGTGACGACCCACAAGAACGTCTCCGAAGCGACGATGCAGAAGGTCGATGCCGAGATCCGGCCCATCATCGACCAGCAATACGCGCTTGCCAAGAAGCTGCTCGACGAAAACCGCGACAAGGTCGAAGCGATGAGTCAGGCGCTGCTCGAATGGGAAACCATCGATTCCGAGCAGATCGACGACATCATGTCGGGCAGGCCGCCGCGTCCGCCCAAGGAACCGCAGCCGAAGCCGAGCGAAGCGGACACGCCGCCGCCCGACGCCGCGCCGAACGCCGCCGCGCCGGCCTAGCGCGGATCGGCAAAGGAAGCGCCCATCCCCTTCCCCCGCGACGGGCGCGTCGTCATGCGCCCCGACAGCCGGACACCCTCGGCATCGACGCCCGGCCGAACACCTCCCGAAAATTCAGCGCGCAACCCGCAGGGGCGCGTTGCGCGCGCTCGCCGCGCTCCAAATCATCGGCAGCGGTTCGGAAATTCCCCTCCCCCCGACGATCCGGGGCAGCGGCAAGCGTCATGCCCCTTGGGCGTCAGAATAGAGAGGAAACGAGAGGGGGCATGGGCGTCCCATCCCGCCCGCAAAAAAAAACCACGAAGCGGACGAGACGATGGAGCGCGGGCGTCCCGCCCGCAAAAAAACCACGAAGCGAGCGAAACGATGGAGCGCGGGCGTCCCGCCCGCAAAAAAAACCACGAAGCGGACGGAGCGATGGAGCGGACTGTCAAATGAAGGCGCCTATTCGCCATTCCTCCATTTTTACGGCGGATCGACTGGACACAAGCCGCCGCCCAAAGCGCCGTGGGACGAGCGTCTGCCCGTGTTTTCCGGGATAATACCGGGCCATGAATCCTCCGCGCTTTCACAGTCCCGTTCCGCTCGCCGCCGGCGGGCGCGCCGAGCGCCGCGGCGTGGGTCCGAGGGTGACGAAACCACTTTCAGAACGGAGAGCGCGGAGCGAATCTTTTTCGTACCCCATGCGCCTCGTATCGAACGAGGCCGGTCTCCACGATATCCGCGCCGACATGGGTTTTCTCCGTGCCGGGTGATGTTCAGAGGGGGTCAGGCTCATGCTTCGTTGTGGAAAATTTCTCTTGCCGCTGGAACGCCCGCTGATCATGGGTATCGTCAACCTGACGCCGGATTCCTTTTCCGGCGACGGGCTGGGAGCCGATTCGGAACGAGCGGTCGAACACGCGCGACGGCAGATCGCCGCAGGCGCCGATCTCATCGATCTGGGCGCGGAGTCTTCGCGTCCCGGCGCGATTCCGACCTCGCTCGACGAGGAAATGGAACGGCTGCTGCCGGTGCTGGAAGCATTGGCGGACTGTCCGGTACCGATCTCGGTGGATACCTACAAACCCGAAGTCATGCGAGCCGCGCTCGCGCATGGCGCCTCGATGATCAACGACATCTTCGCCCTGCGCCGTCCCGGAGCGCTCGACGCGGTGGCGGCCAGCGACTGCGCGGTCTGCCTGATGCACATGCAGGGCGAGCCGCTGACCATGCAAGGGCATCCCGGTTACGGCAACATCATCCAGGAGGTACGCGCCTTCCTGAGCGAGCGGGCGGCGGCGGCAATGGCGGCGGGCATTGGCCGCGACCGTCTGGCGCTCGATCCGGGATTCGGCTTCGGCAAGACGCCCGAACACAACCTCGCGCTGCTCTCGCGCCTGGGCGAAACGGCAAGCGAGGGTTTGCCGATTCTTGCCGGAATGTCGCGCAAATCGATGCTCGGCGCCGTCACCGGCCGGCCCGTGGGCGAGCGCCTGGGAGCCAGCGTCGCGGTGGCGCTGATCGCCGCCGAGCGTGGCGCGCGGATACTGCGGGTGCATGACGTCGCCGAAACACGTGACGCCCTGAGCGTGTGGCAGGCCGTCGGCCAGAAGACAGAGGACAGTTCCAGAAGATAGAAGACAGAGGACAGAAGACAGGTGAGTTTGCGGCGCTTCGCGCCGGGGGGATGGAAAAACCGGGTGCTCGGAGTCAGAGGACAGAGGTTTGAGAAGACAGAGGACAGAAAAACCGATCTCTCGGTTTTTCGTTCCCTACCCGGCGCGAAGCGCCGCAAGCTGATCTGTCTTCTGTCCTCTCCAAGCTCTGTCCTCTGCCCCCGATCTCTCGGTTTTCCGTTCCCTACCCGGCGCGACAGCGCCGCAAGCTGATCTGTCTTCTGTCCTCTCCAAGCTCTGTCCTCTGACCCCGACCGCCCGGTTTTCCGTCCCCTGAACGGCGCGAAGCGCCGCAAACTGATCTGTCTTCTGTCCTCTCCAAGCTCTGTCCTCTGAACCCGATCTCTCGGTTTTCCGTCCTCTGAACGGCGCGACAGCGCCGCAAACTGATCTGTCTTCTGTCCTCTCCAAGCTCTGTCCTCTGTCCTCTCAAACAGCTGTCCTCTGAACCCTGTCAAGCTGGACGGCAAAGATTGGCGCGTGCAGTCCGTCGATATGGGCCGCCGTCGCCTGGACGTGGCGAG
>JAITAJ010000318.1 GCA_031284185.1 Accumulibacter sp.
CAGTTCGTGCGCGTCCTTGACGAGACGCATACGGTCGAGCGGCGCGCGCGGGTCTCGGATCTGATCCGGCGCGTGTCGGCCGGCGCGCGTCTGGGCGCGCACGGCATTCAGCGCCGCGGCGATGATGGCGTCGAATCCGGCGTCGTATCCGAGCGCGTGCCACAGCGCGGGATGGTCGGCGATCAGGTCGGGGAGTCTGCGTTCCAGTTCGCCGAAGGCGTAGGCTTCGTCGAAGCCGAAGGCTTCGCGCGCGGCGTCCGGGCCGTAGCGGAAGCCCTGCCAGGCTTCGCGTTCCGCGTCCTTTTCGCGGCAGAACAGGATCGAGCGGGGCGAATCGCCGCCGATCATCACCAGCGCCGCCTCGGGTTCCGGGAAGCCGGTGAGGTACCAGAAATAGCTGTCGAAGCGATAGGGGTAGGACGAATCGCGGTTGCGGATGCGTTCCGGCGCCGTGGGGATGACGGCGGCGCCGTCGCCGATCGTTTCGAGCAGGGCGTGGCGGCGCGAGGAATACGGTTCGTGCTTCATGGATGTTCACCTCGATTCACGGTTCAGTTCCGTCAAGCGTTCGGGCGTACCTACGTCGACCCAGCGGCCGGCGTGATGTTCCCCGGTCAGCATGCGTCTTGCAATGGCGGCGTCGAGGAGCGGGCGCAGCTTCATCGCCATTCCATCGAGCACGCCGGAGAAAAAACGGGGCGAAAAGACCCCCATGCCGGCATAGGTGTAGGTTGGCCCGATGCCATCGGCGGCGTAGCGCACCGTTTTTCCGTCCAGGCAGAAATCGCCGTCGGCATGCTGGGGGGGATTGTCGACCAGAACCAAGTGGGCGAGGCGGTCGGACAGGGCGTGTGCCCGCCCGAAATCCCAGTCGCACCACACGTCGCCGTTGACCGCCAGGAAAGGGTCCCGTCCCAGGAGTGGCAGCGCGTGCGCGATGCCGCCGGCGGTTTCCAGCGCGCCGGGCGGTTCCGGCGAATAGCGGATCGAGAGTCCGAAGGCGCTGCCGTCGCCCAGCGCCGCCTCGATCGCCCGACCGAGATGCGCGTGGTTGACGATCACCTCGTGGAAGCCGCTGGCGGCCAGGCGTTCCAGGTGCCAGACGATCAGCGGCTTGCCGCCGACCGGCAGCAAGGGTTTCGGCGTCGTGTCGGTGAGCGGGCGCATGCGTTCGCCGCGTCCGGCGGCCAGGATCATCGCTTTCATCGGGGAGTCTCGGGCATCATTTTAACGCTCGGTTTCAGAGGTCAGAAGATAGAGGACAGAAGACAGATGAGTTTGCGGCGCTTCACGCCGGGTGGGGGGACGAAAAACCGAACGATCGGGTTCAGAGGACAGCGCTTGCAGAGGACAGAAGACAGAAAAACCGAATGATCGGGTTCAGAGGACAGGGCTTGTAAAGGACAGAAGACAGAAAAACCGAGCGATCGGTTCCCCTGTCCTCTGTTTTCTCTAATTTCTGTCCTCTGACTGTTGCCCTGCCGCAACACGAAGGGGACAAGAAGGCTTTCCATGGGGACACGCCTTAACATTTCACAGGCGCTTCCATATAATCGTGGGGTTCTCAGGTGCCCCATCCGGGGAGAATAGGGAATCCCGTTCAAATCGGGAGCGTGCCCAGCGCTGTAAGTCGCCTTGGCCTGGCTGGAAACCAGGCATCCTGGCAATCGGACACTGTCGAAAGATGGGAAGTCCGCCAGGGTCGACAAGCCAGAAGACCTGCCGGAGAATGCGTGTTCATCTACTCGGAGTCAGGGGATCATTGGCTTCCGGTAGGCGTTTGGGTAAAAGTGAAAGCTCGGGACATTCAAACGACGCCCCAGGCTTCACGCTCCAGGTTTGGGTAAAGGGCGCCCGGATCACATTCGATGATCCGGGCGCTTTTTCATGGCCGCCCGTCATCGACGACAACTACGATACGAGGAGTCTTTTGATGAAGCGAACATTGATGTTTACAGCCATATCCCTGCTTTCCGCCGCCTTCCCCCTTCGAGCGGCCCCCCCCCCCCCGGATGCCTCCGGGTCGGACGGCCCGACGCTGGATACCGTCGTCGTCAGCGCGAGCCGCTCCGCCGAGGAATTGCGCGACGTCAGCCAGAGCATGGTCGTCATCACACAAAGGGAGATACGGGAGAGCGCGAGCGACAGCGTGCTCGACCTGCTGACGCATTACGGCTTCCAGGTCGGAGGCACGGAGGCGCCAAATTATGACGGAGTTATGTTGAAGATACGCGGCCTCAGCTCGTCGAACCACGGGGTCGACCTGAACGGCGACATTCTCGTGCTGATCGACGGACGCCGCACCGGAACGGACAGTTTCGGGATACTGGATATGAACGCCATCGCGCGCATCGAGATAGTTCGCGGCCCCGGCGCGATGCAATACGGTTCCTCGGCCATGGGCGGCGTGGTCAACGTCATCACCGAACGGGGATCGAAAGAGACCGACGTCACGCTCGAAGCCGGGATCGGAAGCTGGAGCGCGAGAACCGCCAAGGCTTTCGCCTCGGGGCAGACGAATGACGGAAGGTTCGATTACGCCGTTTCCGCGTCCCGCTACAGCGTGGACGACTACGAGGACGGCAAGGGCAAACGGAACGAGAATTCGGCGCTGGATTCGCGCGAGAAATACGCGGTGAATCTCGGCTGGAACATCGACAAGGACAACCGGATCGGCCTCGCGGCCCAGTATACCGACAGCAACCGGGCCGGTATCGGCACCAGCACGGCTAGCACCGCCAAGGCCAATCAATACAAGGACAACGATTACCAAGCGTTCGATCTTTCCTACGAAGGCAAAAAACAGAACAAAAGCTGGTTGCTGCGCTATTTCACTGGCAGGACGCGCTATGAACTGACAAGACTGAACAATAAGAAAACAATGGATCTGTATTCTGATTACGACAACAAGTTCCAGGGTACGCAGGGCACGTTCAGCCTGGATGCGGACCGTTTCGAACTCATCACCGGCATCGATTTTCTCCACTATGACCTGGATCAGAATCAGCCTTATTCATCGGTTCGCGAAAACAAAGTGGTAAATTACGTAAATGGCAAATACACCAACATCGGTGCTTTCGCGATCGGCAAGGCGCACTTGCTTGATGAGCGCAACCTCGTGCTTTCGGCTGGTCTGCGCTACGACACCTTCAAAACGGACACGAAGGCTCTCTTTGATTTCTCGGCGGCACCGAAAAACCGCAATATTTCCAACACCTACAGAAAATTTCTGCCCTCGCTCGGCGTCGCCTACCATCCGCTCGACTACTTGAAGCTCCGCGCCAATTACGGCCACGCATTCAAGTTGCCCTCGCCAAGACAAACGGGGGTTTTCTATATGAATACAACGGTGTTTGTCGGAGATATGAACCTCAAACCGGAGCAAAGCAAAACCTGGGATATTGGCGTCGACTTCAATGATCGAGCATTGAACCTCTACGCCACTTACTTCGATACGCACTACAAGGACAAAATCGAACCCTTGCCGACCGCAAGCATTCCCGGTATCGGTAATGCGCGACTTTATGTCAATAAAGATAAAGCCTATTTGCGCGGCGTGGAAATA
>JAITAJ010000372.1 GCA_031284185.1 Accumulibacter sp.
TCGGACTTGCAACAAACGGATGAGCACGGTACGCCAAAGGCTGTCTTTCGGGCTTGGGAGCCCACAGAAGGGGCAGGCTGTACCGGCCTTTCCGAAACCATCCCCAAACACGGATTGGAATGGGGAAAACGTAATATATAAGAAGACAGATCGGCTTGCGGCGCTTCGCGCCGGGCAGGGGACGAAAAACCGAGCGCTCTGTTTTTCCATCCTATCCGGCGCGACAGCGCCGCAAACTCATCTGTCTTCTGTCCTCTCTATTGGCTGTCCTCTGAAACTCTGTCCTCTGACTTGCCCTGAAAGACGTGTTACGTTAAGGTTCGTGCGTGACTCGAATGGTCGTGGCAACCGGTCTGGCGTTTTGCCGTGGTTCGCTGCCGGTCCAGAGGCTCTGGAGGGTGAAATGGCGGGGGTAAGCCTGAAAAATGTGGTCAAGCGCTTCGGTTCGACGACGGCAGTGGATAATCTGTCGATCGAGATAAGAGACAAGGAATTCGCCGTGCTGGTCGGTTCGTCGGGCTGCGGCAAGACGACGGCGCTGCGCATGATCGCTGGGCTGGAAACCGTGACTTCCGGCGACGTTTTCATCGGCGACGCGCGGGTCAACGACCTGGAAGCCAAGGACCGCGACATTGCCATGGTCTTCCAGAGCTACGCGCTTTATCCGCACATGAACGTGCGCGACAACATGGGCTTCGGGCTCAGGATCCGCGAATTCTCGAAAGAGGAAATCGATTCCCGCGTCAGAGAGGCCGCGGACATCCTGGGCATCGGCAACCTCCTGGACAGAAAACCGAAGGAGCTTTCCGGCGGTCAGCGCCAGCGCGTGGCGGTCGGTCGGGCCATCGTGCGCAAGCCCAAGGTCTTCCTTTTCGACGAACCGCTGTCCAATCTCGACGCCAAGCTGCGCGTTGCAATGCGCGCCGAAATCAGCAAGCTGCATCGGCGGCTCGGCGCGACGATCATCTACGTGACCCACGATCAGGTCGAGGCGATGACCATGGCCGACCGGATTTTCATCATGAGCCAAGGGGTCTTGCAGCAAAGCGGCGCGCCGATGGAGGTTTATGCGCGCCCGGTCAATCGCTTCGTGGCCGGGTTCATCGGTTCGCCGGCGATGAATTTCATCGATGCGTCGCTGACGGCCCGGGACGGCGGTCTGTTCGTCGATGCCGGGAGCTTCCGGGTCAGGATGCCGGATGCGTTCGGCGCGGCGCTTTCGCCGTATGCGGGAAAGACCGTGGCGTTCGGCGTGCGCCCGGAGGATATCGTCCTGGCCGCCTCCGCGCAGGATGTGGAGGACAGATCGATCACGGCGCGCGCCGAGGTGGTGGAAACCCTGGGTTCCGAGATGTTCGTCTACCTTTCGTGCGGCGCGCACAACCTCGTCGCCCGGCTGGAAATGCCCGAGCAGCCGCTGTCGGTCGGGCAGACGCTGCAAATGGCGTTGAGGATGCCGAAAACCCACGTCTTCGACAGGGAGACGCAACGGGCCATCGTGTAGCGGGATGCGCGCCATTCGCCGCGACGGGCAGGTTCATTGGAGGTGTTTTTGTTCACAAGCCGTTCTTTTTGATCGTCATCTGGAGGAATCATGAAAAACAAGTTGCTGACCACTTTCGTCGTCGCGTCGTCGCTTTGCCTTGCGCAGAGCGCCTGGGCGCAAACCAAGGAAATCCGCGTCCTGCTGGCCAACCACCCTTACGGTGAGCTGCTGAAGAGCGCCATTCCCGAGTTTGAAAAGGCCACCGGCATCAAGGTCAACGCCGAGAGCTTGCAGGAAAGCCAGTTGACCCAGAAGCTGACGACGGAATTCGCGACGAATTCGTCGAGCGTGGACGTGTTCATGACGCGGCCCTTGCAGGAAGGCAAGCTGTTCTCCAAGAACGGCTGGTACGACGCGCTTCCCGCCTACGATTTTTCCGATTATCCCAAGGCCATCATGGGCGTGGCGTCGGAGGCCGGCAGCAAGCCTTACCTCGTGCCGCTGGTGACCGAGTGGCAGGTGCTCTACTATCGCAAGGATCTGTTCCAGAAGGCGGGCATCCAGGTGCCGACCAATTTCACGGAACTCGAAGAAGCCGCCAGAAAGCTCCACTCCGGCGACGTGGCCGGCTTCGCCTCGCGCGGCAAGGGCGCCGCGGCGGTGACGCAGTTGTCCAGCTACGTCTATAACTTCGGCGGCAACTATCTGGACAAGGGCGTCGCGGTGTTCGACTCGTCGGAGGCCGTCGACGCCATCCGCTACTACGGCAGGCTGCTGGGTTCCTACGGTCCGAAAGGCGTGACTTCGATGTCGTGGGAAAACATCATGCCGGTGTTCCAGGCGGGCAAGGTGGCAATGTGGACCGACGCCTCGGTGTTCTACGGACAGATCGTCGATCCGGCCAAGACGCAGATTCCGGCGGAGAACGTCGGCATCGCCAACTTCCCGGCGGGGCCAAAGACCAATTCGCCGTTCATCGTCGTGTCGTGGGGCATGGCCATCGCCAAGCAATCCAAGAACAAGGAGGCCGCGGCCCGATTCCTGGATTGGGCGACCAGCGCGGAACTGGCCAAACGCGGCATGTTGTCCAACATCACCATGGCCCGCATTTCGGCCTGGCAGGACAAGGACGTGCTCGCCAAGGTGAATCCGGGCCTGGTGGAAACACAGGTCTTCGCCGCCCAGAACGGCACTCCGTTCGACCGTCCGTACATGAGCGCGGTCGGCGAGGCGCGCGACCTGATCGGTGAAATCGTCATCGAGTCGATCAACACCAAGGG
>JAITAJ010000402.1 GCA_031284185.1 Accumulibacter sp.
ATTTCTCGGCCATGCCCCGGCCACGCTCGACGGTGCGGTTGGCAATGACCATCCGCCGGGGCCGGCGCGCCGCGAAGTGCGTGGCGCAAAGCCCGATCATCTCGCCCGCGCCGATGAACAGCACGCTTTGCTCGCCGACGCGACCGAAAATGCGCTCGGCCAGATGCACCGCGACAGCGGCCATGGAGACATGACTGGCGCCGATGGCCGTGCCGGAACGCACGTCCTTGGCGACCGAGAAGGATCGCTGGAACAGTTTGTCGAGCGTGCCGCCGAGCGAACCCGCCTCGCGCGCGATGCGCGCCGCTTCTTTCATCTGCCCCAGGATCTGCGGCTCGCCGAGTACCATCGAATCGAGTCCGCTGGCGACCCGGAAGGCATGACGCACGGCGGCGCGGTCGGGATGGGTGTAGAGGTGGGGTTCCAGCTCGGGCAGGGGCACGCGCCGGTATCGCGCGAGCCAGCGGCTGACCACTCCCGGATCGTCGGTCTGGCAATAAAGCTCGGTACGGTTGCAGGTCGAGAGAATGGCCGCTTCCGGGACGACTCCGCCACCGGCCAGATCCCACAGCGCCCGGCGCAGTTCCCCGGCATGAAAGGCCAATTGCTCGCGCACCGCGAGCGGCGCGGTGAGGTGGTTGATGCCGAGAGTGAAAAGCGTCATGGTGAAGCCGACTCCGGTTTGAAACACTGCCCAACACTGCCCGTCAGAAAGACGCGAAGCCCGGAACCCTTTTCTCGTGGCCGGGGTTTCGACCGGAATCACCCGGACGGGGAGGGAAAGCCCTTCCGGATTCGCTCACGGCGCTTCGCGTGAAGATCGGTCGCTGATTTCTCGCCGCGAGCGAATCGTCCGGGAATCTTACTCCACGAGCGGGCGCATCGCGGCAAAGCGTTCGGCGGAATCGCGCACCACGTCGTTCAGGTTCTCGTGTACGGCGAGCCGCGAGCGCAGCCAGTCGGAGCCGGTGGCGCCGGTGAACAGCGAGGTGCGCAACACGTCCAGCCAGTGCTGGCAGCCGAGCGCCCGGGCGTCGTCGTTGAGCGCGTCGAGCAGTTCCTTCAGGGTCGCGCGCAAGTCTTCCTGGGCGCGTTTGCCGGGATCGGAAATGCGCGCGTCGAAGCCGTAGCGGCAAGCCTGGAATTTGTTGTAACGGGCCACGTGCAGCGCTCCGACCGCGTCGAAGGCGGGCCGCTCGCGCAGCAGACGGCGCGCGAGCGCCTGCGCGAACGCGGCCAGCGCGGCGGCCTGCGCCACGTCGAGCGGCGTGTCGCAGACGCGAATCTCGACCGTGCCGTATTCGGGCTTGGGCCGGATGTCCCAGTACAAATCCTTGATGCTGGTGACGATGCCGCAGTCCCTGAGAAACCCGAAATGTTTCAGGAATCCGTTCCAGTCGGGAAGCGCGGGACATTGCCCGCTCAGGGGAAAGGCCGATACGGCGTTGAGGCGCGCGGAATGGAACAGGGTGTCGACGCCGTCGATGTACGGCGAGGCGGCGGACAGGGCGATGAAGCACGGCACGTAGGGGCCGAGCGCCTGGGTCAGCCATATGGCGTCGTCGGCGGTGGCGCAGCCGACGTGGATGTGCTGGCCGAAGACGGTGAATTGCTTGGCCAGGTAACCGTAGCGTTCGTAGGTCATCTCGTAGCGCGCGCCGGGCGAAATGCGCCGGTCCGGCCAGGAGTGGAAGGGATGCGTGCCGCCGCCACAGACGGCGATGTTGTTGCGCGCGCACTGATCCACCAAGAGTCCGCGCAAGGCGTCGAGATCGGTGGCGATGGCGTTGGCTGACGGACACACCCGGGTGTTGATCTCGATCATGCTTTCGGTGATCTCCAGCTTGATGTCGCCGTTGCTGCCGTCGTGCCGCGCGGCGCGCAGAAGGTCGGTCGCGCCGCGCGTCAGGTCGTAGTCGCGCGTCGTCAGCAGTTGCAGTTCAAGCTCGACGCCGAGCGTCAGGGGTTCACTGTCGTGGAATTCCAGATCGGCATCACTCATGAGGCGCCTCCGGGGATTTTTCTTTCGGCCGCCGCTTCGTTCGCGCGGTTCAGGGCCAGATGACATAGTACCGGGCCGGCGATTTCCATGATCGCGGCGGAGAGAAAGGCCAGTTGCAGCGCCGATACGCCGATTTCGGGATAGAAGCGCCCCATCTCCAGGGCCATCAGCATGGTGGTGGCCGACAGCGGCTGGATGCCCACTCCGACCAGCAGCCGCTTGCCGACCGGCAGGGTGCCGCCGGACAGGAGCATGGCCGCCAGCTTGGCCGCCGCGCGAAAGAGCAGCAGACCAAACGCCTGTGCCGCCGTCAGCCAGGTGACCTCGCGCCACGGCAGCAGGGCGCCGACCACCACGAATACGATGATCGCCAGCATCCAGTGTCCTTCGGGCAGACTGGTGTAACTGAGCACCTTGTCCTGGTCGCTGAAGGAGAGGACGACGCCCATCAGAAACAGCGTGAGGAACACCGGCACGCCGAACATGCGCGCGAGACCGATCGCCAGCAGGGCCATCGCCACCAGCACGAAGACCTGCGCCAACGAACGTTTCGGCAGCAGGCCGGCGATGAGCAGCGCCAGACGCGAGGCCAGCGCGCCGATCAGGACGGCGCCGGCGCCGGCCCACAGCGGATGCGCCAGCGCGGTCATCCAGGCGACGTTCCGCGGCGCGTGCACGAAACCGAGCACGATCACCAGCACGATGAAGGAAACCGCCGAACCGAGCGCCGAATACATCATCACGCGCTCGGTGACCTGCCCCTGCGCCCGCGATTCTTCGATGATCAGCAACACCACGACCGGCGCCGAGGCCATCGTCACCGCGGCGGTCGCCGCCGCCCAGGCCGGCGACAGTCCGACCACGAAACAGGCGAAGCCGTAGATCGCCAGAAACGACAACACGACGTCGCCGACGCTGCCGCGCAGCAGGTTGCGGTTGCGCAGCAGCCAGCGCAGATCGAGCCGGCGGCCGGCTTCGAGCAGCAAGAGTCCGAACGCCGCGTCGGCGATCGGGCGAAGCTGGCCGAGGATGTCGGCGTTGATCCAGCCGAGCAGCGGCGGGCCGAATACCGTCCCGGCGATGACATAGCCGAGCACGCGCGGCCAGCCCCAGCGCGCGCGCAGCCATTCGGCCACGAGCAGGCCGATGACCAGCAGCAGGCTGAGGAGCGCCAGCGTGTCGATCTGTGACGGAAAGGGCGGCAGAAAGTACAAGGTGTCCTGCATGGCCATCCACGCCTTGCGAACGGGCAGAAGCAGCGATTCATTCATCCTGGAACCTTTCATTCCGGAGGACAGGGACAGGGACAAGGGACTTGGGAACAGTCCATTCACCGGCGCCGTGTCGCAAATCATTTTATCGTTTGTCGTCGACCGTCCGAAATCGAAATAATTCCATTGGCGGAATCGCCGGCGACCGCTTCATCCGTCCGTTCGTCATGCCGCGCCAACCTCTGCGTATGCCCGCGTCACGCCTTTCGGATGGCGCCTCCCGGCGCCCGAGGCCGGAACTCCGTCAATGACCGCGGCGGAACAGGGCCTTGACGGAATCCAGCGCGCCCGGCTTTCGCGTTCCCGCGCGGCGGAACCCCCAGCGGCTGCCGTATGCGGCATCGAGAAATTCGTCGAGGATCGGAATGCAGTCGAGCAGATCCGACGCCCCCGGCGGATGAAATTCGGGATGCCACTGTAGACCGAGCACATAGGGTTTGGTTTCCAGACGCACCGCCTCGATCACTTCGTCATCGACGCTCCGCGCTTCGACACGCAGACCGCGTCCCAGGGTCTTGATCGCCTGGTGGTGAATGGAGATCACCCGTCCGCCGCTCAGTCCCGGATACAATCCGGCGAACATCGAGCCGTCGTCCCAGGTGATGGCATGCGCGTGGCGGTCGAAATCTTCATGCACGTGCGAGGCGGCGCCCGCGACCTGCAAGATGATGTCCTGGTGCAGGGAGCCGCCGAGCGCGACGTTGATCAGCTGCGCGCCGCGGCAGATGCCCAGTACCGCCTTGCCCGATTCCATGAATTCGTGCAGCAGCTCCATCTCGTAGACGTCGCGCACGTGGTCGCCGATCCAGTCGGGATGGCGCGGTTCCTCGCCGTAGCATTGCGGCGAAACATCCGCGCCCCCTTGCAGAACCAGGCCGTCCATGTATTTCGCGTAATCGCTGAGGCGGATGTAGCTGCGGTACACCTGACCGTCGCTGTTGACCGACGGAATCATGAAGACCATCACGTCGCGCGACATCACCCAGTGCGCGACCGATTGTTCGAGATATTGCAGGGACTTGGAGTGAATCCCCCGCATTCCCGCCCTGGGATGGAATATCCTGGCCGAGAAACCGATGCGCAACGAGCGCTTGCCGATCATGATAGAGACCGCCCCCTTCTGACTCGGGCCGCC
>JAITAJ010000010.1 GCA_031284185.1 Accumulibacter sp.
AGCACCAAGCCGCTGAAACTTTGCAGGGTGGTTGCATCCGCGGTTGCCAGGAGCACGCCATTCGGTCGTGCCTGAAGCTCGATGCGCTCCGCGCTGCGGATCAGCACCTCGTTCAGCATCGAATACAAAAGATCGACCAAGGCATTGAAGCTGTGATAGGGATCGAGATGCCGGTACGGTGGCCAACTCTTCGGACGGCGCGTACTGGAGATGAAAGTGGAAAGCTCCCCCGCATAGCCAGAGAGCAATCGATAGATACTCTCGGGGTGGCTTTCCCTGACGGAAAGCAAATGAGTGAGCAACGGCTCGTAGCGATTGAGCGTTTGTAACAACAAGAAATCGGCGACTTCCGCCGCGCCTTCCGTCTTGCCCTCGCCGGTGAGCCTCGCCGACAACGCTTGCGCGCGTAATTGAGTCAGCCCATGGATCTTGGTGACCCAATCCGTCAGCAAAGGACTCGTACCGTAGTTGGTCACGGGCGGAATCAGGCGCGGATCCAGGGTGATGCTGCCGTCGGAATGCAGTGCGGACACCCTGGCGATGGGCAGGGCCATCCAGGCATCGGTCACTTCCTTTTCCGGCAGCAGGCGCAGACGCAATTGCGCCAGTTGCACGAGCTTGGGTCCGAGACCGATGGCATTGGCGTCCCGCAATTCCTCGTCCATCACCCTATAACGCGCCAGCGACGCCGCATCGTCGTCAAAGGTAGTCTCTTCCGTGTGAGGCGTGCGAACCGGAAGGGCCAGATAGACGTTCTGTTCCAAGTGTTCCCCCCGGATCGTCAAGGGGAGCGGCATCGGCGTCTGGGCGGGCGCGTCGAAAGGCGTTCCATCCTGGAAGACGCCCGTCGTCACGCCGGAGAGCACGAGTTTTCCCAGCGACAGGGATTCATGATCGATCTGGTATCTCTCGAATCCCCAGTAAAACGGCGTCAAGGGAGAAACCCGCTTGTGGGCGTAGGACTCCAGATAACGCTCCTGCTGCTGGAAATGCTGCGGCCCCAGAAACAACCCTTCCGTCCAGACGACCTTGTTGTGCCAACTCATACCTGTCATTCCTGTCTGACAATCCGGCGCGCCACCGGAGGCGGCCCTGAAAAACGATCGATCACTGTTTCGTCATATAGTGGCGATGGCCGGGCTAATCGTCCAGAATCCTGATGGCGTTGTCCTCCAGAAATACCCGAAGACGAATCGTGTCGGAAGACAGTAGCCTTTCATACCATGCCGCCTCTGAAGGAGGCGGCAACCGGAAAGTGGCGCGCCAGATCGAATGAGGAAGATCCCGGAACGCCGCGAACACGCCAAGCGCCCCGATTTGCGGATGAGCCTTGCGGCGTATCAGGACGCGGCGATCATCGGGGCGCACGATGAATTCATCCCGCGCCAGCAGGTCTTCGGTCAAGGTGGCTCGATCATTGTTTTGCAGGGAGAAGAAATCCGCCTGAATGAACGTCGCCTCGGATTTGAGTTCATAGACCCGCAGGATCATCGGGGACGGGCGGCTCTTGAGGTCCGGGTTCAGGTCCGTCGCCGCCTGGATGGAAATATCGAGCTGAACGGCTTCCTCCCGTTTGCTCTCCGTGGAAAACAGAGAGCAGGCCGACAGCATGGCGGCAAGAAATACCGCAAAGGCCAGACATACCGGGATCCGGGAGCGGACGAAAATCATGGAATATCCTTCAAAAAGCGCGTCCGGCCTTGATCATTGCTTGTGCGGCGGACGCCACATCATACAGGAAACGCTATGCCGGTCGTTCATTGCGCGAGCCCTGTTCAAGCCCGGATGGCGCCGATGAATCGTCCATGCAGGTTCTGCTGCCAGAAAAACCCTTGGGCCGTGGAATTCAGCAGGCAATCCGGCCAATCCGCCCAGGGCAGGAAACGCACGCCGTCCAGATGCCGGACGGGATCGTCCGGAGGCGGCGGTTCGATCAGGTTCCGTATCTGGCGCGCCTCCTTGCCGGGGAATGAAATACGCTTGCCCAGAAAGTTACGCCAGTCCGGGGCGTAAAGCGACCAGAGCGCGTTCAGCCGCGCCTGAAAGACGGCGATCCGGTCGGTTTCCGCTCTGGCGCCGGAAAGACGGCCGGCTTCGTCCCGTTGCGCGCGAATCGAATGCGCAATGAGGCGGGCGGCATGGAACAGCCATTCGCGCGGACGTTCCGCGTGGAATGCGAAATATGGCTCGACCCAGCGCCGCGCCGCCGTCTGGATCATGATGACAGGATATTTCCGGCCCACCTTGTCGGAGGAATCCATCCATACGCCGATCAGATAGCGATCGGCCGTAAACGGCAAACTTCGGGGCGGCAGGACGAAGCACCAGGGCTGGCCGGGGTATCCGGAAACCGGACGGCTCGTCCGGGATTCCAGCGAATTCCGGGGAATGTCGTTCGTCACCTTGCGCTGAACTTCTTCCAGGGGCGACAGAATGCCGCGTTTCCGGCCTACCCATTCCTCCAGCGCTTCCTCCTGCTCGAACGGCAGGTTACGGCGGATGAAATCGCCGTGGCCGGGCATTTTTCCCCACAGCGCGACGGGACCGACCAGTTGCCAGGATGACCGTGAAGGCATTGGCCCGATCACGTTCCGGGACACCTGAAATTCCTGAGCAGCCCGCTGCTCAAGGGATTTTGCTGCCCGCCGGCACCGATTTCCAGAAGCGCCTTGCGGCCATCGAAATCGTATTCGGCCAATACGCGATCCGAATGGGCGGTATGGATGATCTTCCCCCGATCCAGCAGACGGAAAATGGCCCAGGGGCCAGTGGCGCTGATGGCCGACGTATCCGGACGCACGCGCGGGCTGGCGGTCATTTCCGCGACCGTGCCGCCGCGGGGGCCGGGCCAGTTGACGGAGAAAACCTGTATCGGGCCGTGCGCGTAGCGCTGGGTCTGCCCATCGATGTTGATCGTCAATTCCACGATGGCGGGGTCGAGTTCGATGATTTTGAAATCCATTCCCCAGGTCATTTTTTTGGCACCGGGATCGCGGAAGAAAAGTTCCCGGATCGCCTGTATCTGCGCGAAAGCATCCGGGTCCGGAAGGAAGAGCCGCAGCTGTTTCAGGTATTCGCCCTGCAATGTCGGGGCATTGGCGGCGACCGGCGCGGCGGACGGTGGCATCGCCATGCTGTCATCCATCCCCAGGGTGGCCGGGTTCTTGTAGCGCCAGAGACGCGCGCCGGTATCGACATAGGGCGCGAGCCGTTTCCGGAAAAACTCGTCCGCGCTGCCGCCCGCGGCGAACAGGCGGGTGAAGTCCTCGATCGAAGCGTCGTACTCGCTGTCGGCAAACGGATAATAGCCGTCCAGGCCCTGTTGGCAGGGGGCGTTGACCTGATGGACGAAGGAGGCCAGCGTCCGCTCGACCTGGATTTCCGCCTGGGACTGGAGGATGGAGACGCTGCCTTCCGTGATTTTTTCGTCGCCATTGCCGGCCAGCGCCATCAGGACGTTCCGGAAGGGCGCGGGCAGACGGCTGGCGTTGAGTTTCAGTTTCGTCGAGGCGGCCTGGGCATTGGGCGGCACGGTGTTGGTGTTGAGTGCGACGTCCGCCATGAACAACTGGTTGTGAAACTCGTTGATCATGCCGATGACGTTGCTCAAGTTGACGAGGCCGCCGCCCATGCCGGCGGCGGGGCCGGGAGCGGTGCTGCCCTGGCTTCCTTGTACCATCATCTGGACGCCGGGATCGGGCTGTCCGGTAACGATTTCGCGCAAGGCGGCGAAATGGTTGTCCACGATCTCCCGCTCCATGCGCGCCTGCGTGCGCAGACCCAGATCCCGGCCGGCGTTGCGGGCCTGTCTTTCGAGGGTCTCCACGGTTTTTTCCAGGGCGCCCTTGTCCGGGTCGACTTGCACGATTTCCCGCGACAGGGTGGTTTCCCGGGTAACCGCGCGGGCCAGCCGCGCCAGCGGCGAATCGGGCGCCGCGAGCTTTTGCACGACGGTGAGATCGAAGCCCAGTGAGGTGCCCGTCACCGGGCGGATGTCTTCCAGGAAGGCATCCCAGCGCTCGGTATATTCGGTGAGGTAGCGGCGACGCAGATCCTGCGTCAGCGTGTCGTCCGTCAGGTAGGAGCGCGGGTTGCTCACGGCTCTTTCCACGGGGTCGGCCGGACCGGCCCGCCGGCGTCCCATGACCCACTCGTCATCCTCCCGCACGGCGCCGATGAATTCCCCCAGCCGCCGGTCGAACAACTGGCGATAGCCGTCGAAGGTGAACAGACCGGGAAGGCCCTGTTCCAGCGGCGCGCCCGAGGCAAGGACGAAGATCGTTCCCGCCTGGGGGCCGATGGCCTGGATCAGGGTGAAGTCGGCCGGGGCTTCCCGGGACATCTCCTCCTTGGCGCGTTCATAAAGCCGCTGGGGGGAGGGCTTGGCGTCCAGGTACAGGCGCGCCTGCTGCACCAGCGGGGCGTTGACCGGGGACGGCGATTGCACCTCCCGATTCCCGGAAAACAGTCGGTTGAGGTGTTCCACGACGAAGAATCGGCTGGTGAATTCATTGGCATGCACCGGGTTTTCCCAATCCTTCTTCAGCCAGACGCGAAGGTCCTCCGCCTGGTATCGCGCCTGGTCATGGAGTTGCAGGTAAACCCGCAGCGTGTCATAGGCCAGCTTTTCGTCGGAGGCGAGAATCGCTTCTTGCAGCGCGGACTCCAGGCGGCGGACGACGTAGGGCAGGAGCAGCCTGTCTTGCAGGCCGACGTAGGCGGCCTCCGATTTCTCGACGATGGGCGGCGGCGCATAGAGGCCGTAGCGGAAGGAGAGCGGCGGGCGGGAGAGATCGAGATCCCGGAACCGCGGCAAATCCCGCGCGGCGTCCAGGATGGGGGGAATATCCTTTTCCTGCGACGCGGCGGGCTGGCTGAACAGGGTCAGGAGTCTCCCGTACAGCCTATCGGCCTGGTCGGACATCGTTTTGAGATACGCCGCGTTATGGCCGAAGGAAGCAGACAAGGCCGCGATCAGGCCGACCGCCAGTGTTATTACGAGCGCATGCCCCAGCAGTTGCAAAGTGCGAAAGCGCATCTCTCTTTTCAGGTTGAGGCGAACCAGCGCGGCTTCCGGGAAAATGACGCGGGAAAACAAATCCGCCAGGAAATACCCCCGGTTCCCCGTGACCGCCTGCGGCGTGCGGGACGGTACGGCAATGCGGCGTTCGGAAGCGTCTTCTTCCTCTTCCTCGGTCTCCTCGGCCATGATTGTGGAGGTTTTCTTTTCCTGCCCGCGCAGAGTGAGGGCGTGCCACAGCCGTTGCAAGAGGGTGCGCGGATCGGCATGCAGGACGGCGGCGTCCGTCTGCAAGCCGCTGGTGAAATACACGCCGCGCAAGGTGTTGTGCAGCTGGGTGGCGTCGTAGGGAGAATCCAGGAAGATGGCTTCCAGGAACGGCGCGAGGGTCTGCGTCAGGCTGGCGAATTCCTGCGGGAGCACATAGAGCGCGCGGCGGCGCTCCAAATCGGATTCCTCCTGTAAACGCAGCGCCAGACCGGCATCGAGCCGTTCGGCCAAGGCGGAAAGCTGCCGCTCCAATTGTGTTGCCAGGTCTTGGGGCGTTTCCGTCGCGCCGCCCTGGGAACGGGAATGCTGATACGGCAGCGTGAATCCCCAGACCTGGGAACGGCTTTCGCCGGTGAGATAGCCAAAATACGGCTCGAAGCCTTCGAGCAGGTCCATCTTGGTGACGATGACGTAGACCGGAAAGCGGATGCCCAGCCGCTGACGAAGCTGCAACAATCGCTCGCGCAGATAGCTGGCATGCGCCCTGCGGGCGCTTTTGTTCTGGTCGGCGAGGTCGGCGGCATTGAGCACGAGCACCGCGCCATTGATCGGGGCCTGGGCGCGATACTTGCACAGCAGGTCAAGGAAACCGAGCCATTCGGCGGAGTCGATCCGCGGCGCGGAATCCTGCGTGGTATAGCGTCCCGCCGTATCGATCATGACGGCTTCGCTGGTAAACCACCAATCGCAATGCTTGGTGCCGCCTTCCCCGGCAAAGGCGCCCGGCTTGCCCAGCGACTGGAAGGCTTGGCCCATCTGCTCGGCCAAGGGAAATTTCAGGCCGGAATTGAGAATGGCGGTGGTCTTCCCGGCGCCGGGATTGCCGATCAGCATGTACCAAGGCAGTTCGTAAAGATAGCGTTTACTTTCAAACAAACGCCAAAACAGTCCGCTCCCGCCGTGCATTTGCTTGAGTTGCGCGACGGCGCGGGCGACGATGCCGCTGACGGCCTTCTGGTTTTCCCGCGTCTGCTGGTCGGTGTCTTTCCTCTCTTCTTTTTCCGATTTGCGCAAGAACTTGTTCAGCAGTTCTTCGTCACTGCGCAGTTTGACCCACAAGCGATAGAGTCCATACGCGAGGCAGCAGAAAAGAAAAAAGACGATGACGCCGACTCTCGCTCCGACCGAGGCGAAAGGAGAATGAGTGCCGATGGCCAACAGGGGACTGAGCGTCCAGAATAATAGGCACAAGGCCACGGCGCCCAGAATGATGACTGGCCAGCGGAACAGGATGAACAGCAGGAGGGCGGCCAGGAACAGGAGCGCCGTAATGCGCGCCCCCAAAGAAGCGAAGGGATATAACCCGCCAAATGACAGCAGGGGGCCCAGGAACCAGATGACTACGCCCAGGACGATGAACGCCAGAACGAGCAAAGTCTGACGGGAAAACAATGCGGAAAGAAATTTGCGGAGCATATTAATTCCTCGATCAGACTACCGGGGCGCGGCCATGGGAAGAACGGCGCCCGGAAATTGCTGGACGACGATTTGCACCCGGCGGTTCCTGGCGCGGCCGGCGGCCGTCGCGTTGTCGGCCAGGGGTTCGCTGTCGGCCTTGCCCAGGGTTTCGATCCGGGTGGGCAAGACGCCCCGCGCTTCCAATTCCTTGGCCACGTGGTCGGCCCGCGCTTTGGAGAGTGCTTGATTGTCGGGAAACCGGCCGCCCCGGACGGGAATATTATCCGTGTGCCCGATGATCCGGACCGCGCCGGATACTTTGCCGATTTCCACCGCGACACGATCGAGTAGCGGCAGGATGCCGGAGTTGACCTGCACCCTTCCGCTAGTGAACATGTCATCCCCCCTGAGCGTTACCGCGCTATGGAAATCGTCCTCTTCGACGAATACCTTGCCCTGGGCGATTTCTTCTCTTAATAGCTCGGAAAGACGCAGGGCGCGAACAGGCGGCGGCGTGAGTTTGCCAATGGCGGCAATCTTCTCTTCCACGAACGCGCTTTGTTCGAGCAGGTGGTATTTATGCCAGCAGAATAGCGCGAAAACAGCCAAGCCGAACAAGCATACGTTAATCCATACTGGAATGTCTCGCCAAAATCTATTCTTGCCGGGTGTTTCGCCGCGCCAATGCAAAGAGAGTTCGCGCGGACCCGCGCCGCGCGCGGCAGAGATGAGCGCGAGCAAACGATGGCGAATCGCTTCCAATTCCCGCGGACCATTGGTGATGGCGCTATATTGACCTTGGAATCCCAACCCGAGGATGTAATACATGAGCTCCAGCAAATCCAGATGTTCCTCGGCATGCGTGGACAAACGACCGATCAATAGGAAAAACTTCTTGCCGCCTTGTGTGTCGTTATGAAAATGGGAAGCCAATTGCTGCTTGGCCCAAATGCCCGCCTGCTCGATGTCGTAAGTACCTCCCCAGCGTGTACTATTAGCTGCTTCGTCCAGCGCGGTTGTCAAACAAAAACTGGCCGTTACAGCATGCTCGCGCCGGATGTTGATCCTTGAGCAAATTTGAGAGAAGGCATTGACTTCCCGTATAAGCAATTCACGCCAAGCGGCAGCGCTGGCGGCATCGGGCAAGTCTTTTGGCGTTTGAGCGATCGCGAGAAGGAGCGGCTTGGCCGCTTCGAGCAACGGATTTTGCGCCGCTTTGACTTTTTCCAGCCGGCTGGAGATGTGGACGCCTGGCAGCAAAGTCAGCGAATCCGGCAAGGGCTTCTGGGAAACGTGCGCGTTCTCAATTTTTTCTGGTTCTTGGCTTGACTCGTTGAAAACAAAAGGATCGATATCCGGTGGTGTCATAAGTATCCTTCTGGAGGAATTTCCATGCCAGACAGCCTTCACGACGCCATAATCATGACGTGTCCATGGTATTTACTCGGAAACGAAAATGATAACATCAATAGAGGAAAAATGCGCCGATTCTGGAAGCGAGCGAGCGATGTCAAGCGATGTACGGACTTTGATTTCCAAAATCGCACTTTTCCCTGTGCAGGTTCTTGCTGTGCAAACCAACTGTCCGCTTGCAGGCGTGGATTTGACCCTGGCGGAATTGAGCCGACGACTAGCGGGTCTGGGAGTCACGCTCAAGGTTCCGGCGCTCTGGCAGCAGTTGAACAAGTGGGAACTGCGTTTCAAAAAAACGCTGCACGCCAGCGAGCAGGGACGCGAAGACGTGCAGCAGGCACGGGAGGCCTGGATTCAGGCGCAGCCGTTGCTGGACACGAAGTCGTTGAAATTCATCAATGAGACGGGAATGAC
>JAITAJ010000046.1 GCA_031284185.1 Accumulibacter sp.
GTTTTTCCATCTTACCCGGCGCGACAGCGCCGCAAGCTCCTCTGTCTTCTGTCTTCTCAAATCACTGTCCTCTGAAACTGTCCTCTCTCTTCTATCCTCTGAAACTGTCTTCTGTCCTCTCTAGCCCTCTGTTCTCTGGACGATCATCCCCGCGCCGACCGTGTCGTTGGTCGATTCGTCGATGACGATGAAGGCGCCCGTGCCGCGGTTTCCGGCGTAGGGATCGGGGAAGATCGGCTGCGCGAGCTTCAGGCGGACCCTGGCGATGTCGTTCATGGACAGCGCGTCGGCCGGCTGCCGTTCCAGGGTGTTGACGTCCACGCGGAAGGCGATGTCGGCGACGATGGCCTTGCTGTCGCGCGTGGTGTGGCGGACGAGGTACTTTCGGCGCGGGTCGAGCGGGGTCTCCGAAAACCAGCAGAGCATGGCGTCGATCTGCCGGACGGCGGGCGGCTTCGCTTCGGTACGGACGATCATGTCGCCGCGCGAGACGTCGATCTCGTCTTCGAGGAGCAGGGTGACCGACTGCTCGGCAAAGGCCGACGGCAACGCGCGCTCCAGTATCCGAATGTCTCTGACGCGCGATCGGCGACCGGACGGCAGCACGGTCACCGCGTCACCGACGGCGATGCCGCCGGATTCGACGCGCCCCATGAAGCCGCGGTAGTCGTGCAGCGCCGGGTCGGCGGCGTCCCGCGGGCGGCAGACGTATTGCACCGGAAAACGGAAGTCCCCGGTCTGCCCGGCATGTGAGACATCGGCCTCTTCGAGCCGTTCGAGCAGCGTCGGCCCCCGGTACCAGCCGAGCCGCGCGCCGCGTTCGACGACCATGTCGCCGCGCAGGGCGGACATCGGCACGAAATGCGCGTCCTCGATGCCCAGCCTGGCCGCGAAATCGAGATAGTCCCGCATGATCCCGTCGAAGACGGCCTGCGCGTGATCGACGAGATCCATTTTGTTGACCGCCACCACCAGATGCGGGATGCCCAGGAGGTGCGCGAGGTAGGAGTGGCGGCGGGTCTGCGTCAACACGCCCTTGCGCGCGTCGATGAGAATGACGGCGAGGTCGGCGGTCGAGGCGGCGGTGACCATGTTGCGCGTGTATTGCTCGTGTCCCGGCGCGTCGGCGATGATGTATTTGCGCGCGCCGGTGGTGAAGTAGCGGTAGGCCACGTCGATGGTGATTCCTTGTTCGCGCTCGGCCTGCAATCCGTCGGTGAGCAGCGACAGATCGATGGCCGCCATGCCGCGCTTTTTCGAGGTGCGCTCGATGGCCGACAGCGTGTCGGCGAGGATCGCCTTGGTGTCGTAGAGCAGACGTCCGATCAGCGTGCTCTTGCCGTCGTCGACGCTGCCGCAGGTGAGAAAGCGCAGCAGGCCGCGGTCGATCCGGGGGCTTTTTTCCGGCGCGTTCATCTCAGAAATAACCTTCCTTCTTGCGCTGTTCCATCGACGCTTCGGAAGTCTGATCGTCGAGACGGGTGGCGCCCCGTTCGGTGATCGTCGTCATGGCGGTTTCGGCGATGATCCCGGCGACGGTGTCGGCGTCCGATTCGACCGGCGCCGTGCAGGTGATGTCGCCGACCGTGCGAAAGCGCACCTTCAGACGCTCCACGAGGTCGCCGGGCCGGGCCGGGGTGATCCGGGTGACTGGCCGCAGACCGCCGCTCACGCGCACCACCGGACGGGTGTGCGCGTAGTAGATCGACGGCAGTTCGAGATTTTCCCGCTCGACGTAGCGCCACACGTCGAACTCGGTCCAGTTGGAAATCGGGAAGACGCGGATGTTCTCGCCCTTGAAGGTACGCGCGTTGTACAGATTCCACAGTTCCGGGCGCTGGTTCTTCGGGTCCCACTGGCCGAACTCGTCGCGGAACGAGAAGATGCGTTCCTTGGCGCGCGCCTTTTCCTCGTCGCGCCGGGCGCCGCCGATGCAGGCGTCGAAACCGAATTCCTCGATCGCTTCGAGCAGCGTCACCGACTGATGCCTGTTGCGCGGCTCGTCGGGCGATTTCAGCACGACCGTACCGCGCCTCATCGAATCTTCCACGGAACGCACGATCAGCCGTTCGCCAAGCGCGGCGGCGCGTCTGTCGCGGTAATCGGTCACCTCGCCGTAGTTGTGGCCGGTGTCGATGTGCATCAGCGGGAAGGGGAAGCGACCGGGGCGGAAGGCTTTTTCGGCGACGCGCAGCATACAGATCGAATCCTTGCCGCCGGAGAAGAGCAGCACCGGGTTGGCGCACTGTCCGGCGACCTCGCGCATGATGTGGATGGCCTCGGATTCCAGCCAGTCGAGATGGGAGAGCCGCTGCCGCGCGATCGCCGTCATGGGGTCATGCCTCCCTCGCGTGCAGCCCGCATTCCTTCGTCTCCGGCTGTTCCCACCACCAGCGCCCGGCGCGAACGTCCTCGCCGACGGTGATCGCGCGCGTGCACGGCGCGCAGCCGATGCTGGCGTAATGCCGGTCGTGCAGGGCGTTGTAGGGCACGCCGTTGAGCCGGACGTAGGCCCAGACTTCGCGCTCCGTCCAGTCGGCGAGCGGGTTGAACTTTTCCAGGCCGTGAACGTCGTCGAACGCTTGCGTCGCCAGCCCGGCGCGCGTGGCCGACTGTTGCGCGCGCATTCCGGTGATCCAGGCCCTCTTTCCGGCCAGCGCGCGCCGCAGCGGCTCCACCTTGCGCGCGTGGCAGCAGGCTTTGCGCAATTCGACCGATTCGTAAAACGCATCGATGCCGTGGGCGCGGACGTAATCCTCGACCGCTTCGTGACGCGGGTAATGCACGATGAGCGCCAGTCCGTAGCGCGCGCGGATCTTGGCCATCAGATCGTGGGTCTCGGGCGGCAGCCGCCCGGTATCGAGCGAAAAATTCCCGATGTCGAGCCTTTCCCTGACGATCAGATCGGTGAGTACCATGTCCTCGGCGCTCAGGCTGTTGGCCAGTACGGCCGGGGGGTAATCGGCGGCGACGCGCCGGAGCAGTCCGGCGGCGGTTTCGGTCTTTTGCGCCACCGCCTCGCGCAAGGCATCGTCGGGCTCGGGATTTCGCAGCGAACGCACGCCGTGCCCCTCATCCCCGCGCGGAACGCCGCCGGAAGAGCGGCAAGGGCGGGTCGACGGCGGCCTGGTAAGACTCGGGAAAATCGCCGAATCCGGCCAGCGCCGCCTCGATGTCCTTGTCGGCGCGCACGGCGAATGCGTCGAATCCGCAGCGCCTCAGAAAAAACAGTTGATCCCGCAACACGTCGCCGATGGCGCGCAGCTCGCCCGC
>JAITAJ010000114.1 GCA_031284185.1 Accumulibacter sp.
CGTCACAATACATGGCGTCCAGGGCGCCGCGGTTCGGGCAGTCGTTCTGTGCCCAGGCAAGGGAAGCGCAAGCGCTCGACAGCGCCAGGGCAAGCAATATCTTCTTCATCATTTTCGTCTCCTCCGTTGATGGCCGGATTCTAGTCCGTCGCTTTCTCCCGTCACGGCTCACCTCTTTCGAGACTTGCGATCCGCTTTCTCGCGGCTTTCAAATGGCTTTCAGATTCAGGCATCGAGAGGCCGGCATCGGGAAACGGTCCCGCGGGCCGGATCGGCGAGCAAAACGCGAGCTGGCGCGAAGCGGTGGCGACGCATCGGATGGCGCGCCCGATCCACACCCTTCGATGGAAAGGCGCGGTAGACTCACCCGAAATCTCCTTCCATTTCGTCGAGGACGCATCGAGTGAAAATCCTGGTGGTCGAAGACGACCTCGATCTGTCGAGGGCGCTTTCACGCGCGCTGGAAAAGCGGGGATTCGCGGTCACCTCCTGCTTCGATGGCCTGAAGGCGTTTCAGACCATACGCCGGGATACGCACGATGTCATCCTTCTCGACCTGTGTCTTCCCGGCGAAGACGGTTTGCACCTGCTGCAACGGATGCGCAACGCCGGTATCGGAACGCCGGTGCTGATCCTCACCGCGCGTTCGTCGATTGGCGACCGGGTCGCCGGATTGAATGCCGGCGGCGATGATTACCTGTCGAAGCCGTTCGATCTCGACGAGCTCGAGGCGCGCATCAACGCGCTGGCGCGGCGCGTCCGGGGCCACGAGGATATCCGCGTGGCCTGCGGAAGTCTGCGTTTCGAGCGCGATTCCGGCGCGTTCTACATCGGCGGCGCGCCGCTGGTGCTCACTCCGCGTGAGCGGGCCATGCTGCAAGCGCTGATGCTGAAGCAAGGCCACGCGGTGACCAAGGAGCGCCTGTTCAGGATCGTGTTCGTCGATGAGGAACAGATACGTTTCGAGGCCATCGAGCTCGTTGCGCATCGTCTGCGCAAGAAACTCACCGGCACGGGCGCCACGCTGATGACCCTGCGCGGCCTGGGTTACCTGTTGCACGAAGAAACGGCAGCCGACGCGGACGGAAAGGAAAAGTGAGCCGCGTGCCCGAGACGGTTCCCACCCATCGGTTTTCCGCGCGCAGCTATGTGCTGGCCTGGATCGCCTTGCCCCTGTGCGCCGTCCTGGCGGTCGACACCGGGTTCCTGTATCGCAGCGCGCTTTCCTCCGTCAATGTGGCCTACGACCGAACGCTGCTGGCAACGACCCATGCCGTCGGCGACGTCCTGCGTTTTGAAAACGGCCGCTATCGTCTATCGCTGCCGCTGGCCTTGTTCGAGATTTACGAAACCGGGCAATCGGGCCGCTATTACTACCGGGTCAGCGACGCTTCCGGGCAGTTGATTTCGGGCGACGAGGATTTGCGTCCTTACCAGGGAGGGTTGCCGAAGAATGCGTCCTATCCGGCGTCCGTCCAGTTCTACGAAGATGTCTTCCTCGGCGCTCCGATCCGGGTTGCCGTGCTGTTCCAGCCCGTCTTTTCCAACGACGAGTCCGGTACGGTGATCGTCCAGGTCGCCGAACCGATGAAAATCCGCGAGGAATCGGCGCGCGATATTCTGCGCAGTACCTTGCTGCGACAGGGAATGCTCGTGCTCGCCATCTGCTTCGCCGTCTATGTTTCGGTCACCCGGGCGCTGAGGCCGCTGAACCAGCTGCGCGACGAGATCGACCGCCGTTCCGCCGACGACCTTTCGGCGCTGACCCTGCGCGCCAACCTGCTGGAACTGTCCACGGTGACGCAGGCCATGAATCAACTGATGGAACGGCTGGCCCGGCTCATCCACTATCAGAAGCGTTTCATTGCCAATGCTTCGCATCAGTTGCGCACGCCGCTGGCCGTGCTGAAGACCCAACTGCAATCGGGTCTGCGTGGCGACGCGCCGGGTGAAGTGGTGTTGCGGGAAATCTCCGGTACCGTCGAGCGCACCATCACACTCGCCAATCGAATGTTGCTGCTGGCCAAGATCGAGCAACGCCGCAGCCAGGGCATGAGCGAGCTGTGCCATCTCTCCGACCTGGCGCGATCCGCGGCGGTCGAGCTTTCGCCGCTGATCGCGGAAAAGAACCTGGACTTCGAGTTCGACGAGCGCGGCGGTGGCGGTCGGATACGCGGCGACGCCTGGCTCGTCGGCGAACTCGTGCGCAATCTCCTCAACAACGCCATCCGGCATACGCCGCCCGGCCAGAGGCTGGGTATCCGCGTCCGTTGCGCGGACGATCTGGCCGAACTTCTGATATGGGATTCCGGCGGAGGTCTTCCGGAGGATCAGGTCAACATGCTGTTCGAGCCGTTTTCGAGCGGCTTCTCAGAATCAGGCAGTGGTCTCGGTCTGGCCATTTCAAGGGAAATCGTTCTCTCGCTCGGCGGTCGGATCGTTCTTGCCAACGCCGTCCGCGGCAACGGCGTCAAGGGCCTTGACGCGCGGGTGAGTTTCGTTGCGGCGCGATGACACGAGACACACCGACTTGGTCTGTCATGAAGGCATTCCGGGCGATTCGGAAGTCTTGCGGGGGGACTGCCGTTTCGCTTCCGGGAAGAGGCGCGGCATGGTTGGCGTGTTCGGCGGGCGATTCAGCGCCGAAACCGTGTGGCGGGCAGCGGAATTTCCACCGCGCCCGGAGCGCCGTCCGTGAATTCCAGGCGCTCGCGCATTTTCGGGCTGACCGTGATCTTTCCCGCGGCATCCACCCGGAGCGCCTGATCGACGCCCAGTTTCTCGGCCAGGCCGGGCCAATGGTCGCCGGCGATGAACAGCGGCTTGCTGAGCGCGTCGGAGAGCGTCCCGGCGCCGGGGCGCGGCGAGATCAGCACGGTCAGCGCCTGCGTATGCCTCACCGGTTCGCCGCTTTCGGGATCGAGCAGGTGGCAATAGCGCCTGCCGTCGAACTCGAAGAAGCGCTGATAATCGCCGGAAGTCCCGATCGCTTCGCCGTCGTACAGTTTCAGCGTGGCCAGCGGCCCCGGCTGGCGCGGATGCGCGATGCCGACGATCCACGGTTCGCCGTTCTTGTCGCCAAGGGCCATGATGTTGCCGCCGACGTTGATCAGCGCGTTCTCGATGCCGCGCTCGCGCAGAATCGCCGCGGCGCGATCCAGCGCGTAGCCCTTCAGGTAACCGCCCAGATCGAGGCTGACATGGCGCGAGCGGCTGCCGATGCGTCGTCCGTCGATTTCGAGGTCGGCGATGCCGGCCCGGTTTTCCCGCCAATCGGCCAGCGCCGACGGGTCGGGCGGCGTCTCCCGGAACGTATCGGACTGAAAGCCCCAGGCGCCGATCAGACGGCCGATGCCGGGGTCGAACAGACCGTCCGAAAGCGCGGACAGGCGTTTCGCGTCGCCAAGCAGGGCGGCCATTTCATCGCTGACTTCCAGTGTCCTCCCCTCGGCCAGCGCCTTGTTGAGATCCCCGAGCGGCGAGGAGCGCCAGGCGTGGTAATCGCGGTACAGACGGTCGAATTCGCGCAGCACGGCCGACGTGGCCGAACGCGCCCGCGCCTCTTCGACCCCGGCCACGAGAATCTCGACGCGCGTGCCGAAGACGTAGGACTCCTGATGGTGCAACGCGGGCCGCTGGCAAGCGGACAGGACGAACGCCAGCAGCAGCGAAAGGAAGCATTTCAGAGGGCAGAGATTCGAGGAAACAGAGGAACCGATCCCTCGGTTTCCCCTCCCTCCCCCGGCGCGAAGCGCCGCAAGCCGACCTGTCTTCTGTCCTCTCAACCCTCTGTCCTCTGACCGGCGCCGCAAGTCGACCTGTCCTCTGTCCTCTCAAACCGCTGTCCTCTGAAACGCGCCCGGTTTTTCCTCTCAATTCCGGCGCCGACCGGCGCCGCAAGCCGACCTGTCTTCTGTCCTCTCAAACCACTGTCCTCTGACCTCTGTCCTCTCAACCCTCTGTCCTCTGCCCCCTCCTGACCTCCGAAATCTTGCGGATGAACAGGGCGGCGGCGTCGAAGCCGGTCTGCTGGCGGATTTCGACCATGCAGGTCGGGCTGGTGACGTTGATCTCGGTCAGCCAGTCGCCGATCACGTCGATGCCGACGAAGAGCAGCCCGCGCTCGGCGAATACCGGCGCCAGCGTTTCGGCGATCTCGCGGTCACGCGCCGTCAGCGGCCGGGCCTGCCCGCGTCCGCCGGCGGCCAGGTTGCCGCGCGTCTCGCCGGCCATCGGGATACGCGCGAGGCAATGAGGAACGACCTCGCCGCCGATGATCAGAATGCGCTTGTCGCCATCGGCGATTTCGGGAATGAAACGCTGGGCCATGATCGTGCGCCGCCCGTCGAGCGTCAGCGTCTCGATGATCACGTTGCGGTTGGGATCATCCTCGCGCACGCGGAACACCTGACTGCCGCCCATGCCGTCGAGCGGCTTCAGGACCACGTCGCGGTACGCGCCGATGAATTCGCCGAGACTCGCCGCGTCACGCGCGACCAGTGTCGGCACGGTCAGCGGCGCGAATTCGGCGATGGCGAACTTCTCCGAGTGGTCGCGCAGCGCGCGCGCGCCGTTGAAGACGCGCGCGCCTTCGGCCTCGGCGCGTTCGAGCAGCCAGGTGCTGGTGACGTATTCCATGTCGAAGGGCGGATCCTTGCGCATGACCACCGCGTCGAGATCGCGCAGCGGCTCGATCGCGCTGATCCCCTCCTCATACCACCGATCATCGCCTTCGAGCAGGGTCAGCCGGGTGGTTCTCGCGCAGACGCCCCGCGGCGCCGTCCAATGCAGCGACGGTTGCAGGATGGAAAAGACCGCGTGGCCCGCCGCCTGCGCCGCGCGCATCATGGCGACGCTGGAATCCTTGCGGGCTTTCAGATGGTCGAGCGGGTCGACGATGAAGGCGATGCGCATGGATCAATCCTCCTGGGGTTCGGCGCGTTCCAGTTCGAGCGACGCCGCGAGCAGCGCCAGACGGGCGACCACGCCGTAAGCGTAGAAACGGTTGGGCGGAGCGTCCGGCGTCTGGCAGAGATCGGGCAGACAGCAACTGGTCTCGAAGGCCAGCGGCTCGAAATGCATACCCGGCGCGTTGAGGTTTTCATCCTTCCCGCGTGTGGCATGTACCCGGTAAAAGCCGCCCACGACGTAACGGTCGATCATGTAAACCACCGGCTCGGCAACGCCGTCGCCAACGTGTTCCCGCGTATGCACGCCCTCCTGGATGATCACCTGGGTGACGCTCATGCCCTCTTTGATCACCGACATCTTGTTGCGTTGGCGGCGGTTCAGCCCGAGTACCTCGGAAGCGTCCCTGACCGTCATCACCCCCATGCCATAGGTGCCCGCGTCGGCCTTGACCACCACGTAGGGCACCTCCTCGATGCCGTATTCGCGGTACTTCCCGCGCACCTTGGCGAGCACCGCGTCGACCCGGGTGGCCAGCTCGTCTTCATTCTGCCGGTCGTGGAAATTGACGTCGCCGCAGACCCCGAAGTACGGGTTGATCCGCCACGGGTCGATGCCGGTGAGACCGGCGAACTCCTCCGCCACTTCATCGTAGGCGGCAAAATACCGGGACTTGCGGCGTACCGCCCAGCCGGCGTGCAAGGGCGGCAGGACGAACTGCTCGTCGAGATTTTGCAGGATGTCCGGGATGCCCGCGGTCAGATCGTTGTTGAGCAGGATGGCGCAGGGATCGAAATCGGCCAGCCCGACCCGGTGACGGGTGTGTACCAGGGGTTCGAGCAGCAGGGACGTCCCGTTGGGCAGACCGACGGGCGTCGGCCGGTCGATTTCCGGGAGCAGCGAGCCGATGCGGACGTTCAGCCCGGTCATGCGCAGGATGCTGACCAGTTGCGCGACGTTCTGCAGATAAAAGGCATTGCGCGTGTGATTTTCCGGGATCAGCAGCAAGCGTTTGGCGACCGGGCAGATATTGTCGATCGCGCTCATCGCGGCCTGCACGCACAGCGGCAGGAAAGCCGGATTGAGATTGTTGAAGCCGCCGGGAAACAGGTTCATGTCCACCGGCGCCAGTTTGAAGCCGGCGTTGCGCAGGTCGACCGAGCCATAGAAGGGCGGCGTGTGCTCCTGCCATTTACCGCGCAGCCAGCGCTCGATTTCCGGCGTGGCGTCGATGAACTTTCGTTCGAGTTCGAGCAAGGGGCCGGTCAGGGCCGTGGTCAGGTGAGGAACCATCATCGTTCTCCAGTCGATCAGGAAGCGCCGGAAAGTGGCCGCTCCGATGTTTCCGACCGCCGCTTCGCGGTCAGATCAGCTTTTTGAGCCTTTTCCACCAGCGCATCCCGCTTTCCGGCAGAAAGGAACGGAAAATTCCAGGCAGAAGGGTCTGCTCCAGGCTGCGCTGGGTAAACAAGAACCGGCCATCGCAGATGAAGCCGAGATCCTCCCAGTCTACCCGATTGAGCGCGGAGGCCAGCATTTGCGCGTCCGTGGTCGTCTCCCTGGGGAAAATCGCCAGCACCGAACCGTCGTAGTGCGGGCAGTCGTGCACGAAAAACGGCGCTTGCCGCCGGGTCTTGCTGTTGACATAGACCCTCGGGCTGTCCGACCGATAATACCCA
This sequence comes from Accumulibacter sp., assembly GCA_031284185.1. Lineage (GTDB taxonomy): Bacteria > Pseudomonadota > Gammaproteobacteria > Burkholderiales > Rhodocyclaceae > Propionivibrio. The sequence goes on from JAITAJ010000114.1 coordinate 6,588, forward strand.
CGCCCCCACTGCCACCAGTTCGTCTCGTCGTAATGGCGGATGCGGCGGGCGATCAGCCGCTCCTTGTATGGCATGAGCGGAGCCGGCGGCGGGTCGCCGGGTTCGCACCAGATCATGCGCCGGGTCTTTCCGTCGGCGGCGGTCGTGGAACAAACGAAGTCGCGGTTGCCGTGGGCGTCGCTGGCGAAAATCTCATCCGCCCCGGAAACGGCGCCCACCTTG
>JAITAJ010000118.1 GCA_031284185.1 Accumulibacter sp.
TTGAAATACCGCGAGCTTCGCAGGGAGGGTGACTGGACGACTGAGCGGCGGAGGGTGATGTGACCGGAGTCGTCGTGGCGGAAGGCGATCCGTCCGCCCACGGGACGATTGCCATCGTCTCCTACGCCGCCGTCTGAATGGACACGTCGCTTTGCTCGCCCAACCCGACGCTGAACCCGAGCGCCCGGTTTTTCCATCCCTTCCGGCGCGACAGCGCCGCAAACTCATCTGTCTTCTGTCCCCTATCTCCTGTCCTCTGAAACCCGAGCACCTGGTTTTCTGTCCTCTGAACGGCGCGACAGCGCCGCAAACTCATCTGTCTTCTGTCCTCTCTAACCGCTGTCCTCTGAACCCCTGTCCTCTGGTCGGTACCTTGCCCGAAGGGACGTGTTTGGCCGTCGTTTCCAGATGCAGGTCCTGGTCGTCGAAAAAGATGTGCGCCCGGAAGGCCCTGACGACGTTGCTCTTCTCCACGCCGCCGAGGAAGAAAATCTCGTTGACGTAGACGTTCCAGTTGCGCAGCGTGTTGATCACGCGCATTTCGGCGGGCGTGCCGCGGGCGGTGATGATGGCCACCCGCACCGGCGAAAGTTCGACTCTGAAAGGCAAGCGTTTCTGCAAAACGGACAGCTTCCGCAAAAAACCGGCGTAAGGGCCGTCATTCATCGGTTCGAGCCGTTTCTCGTCTTCCAGCGCCGAGAATCTGCTCAGACCTTCCTGCTTGTAAACCCTCTCGCTGGCTTCGTCGAAAAGCACCGCGTCGCCATCGAAGGCGATGCGTACCTGATCTTCCGGCGGACTCTGCGCGTCGGCTGGCGGGGGTTGAAGGATCGCGGCGGCGCAGACCTGTCCGTCGATCACGCGCTGGGCGTCCGCGACGTTGGTCGTCAGGAAGAGATCGACCTTGAACGCCTCCAGATAATCGACGACCGACTCCCCCCCGGTGAAGACGTGGCGCGTGATCGGCAGACCGCGGGTACGGATGTTGTTGAACACCCGCACCCCTGTTTCGGGACTGTTGCGCGACATCACCACGACCTCGGTCAGCGGGCTGCGATCGCTTTCCTTCATGTGCCGGTTCAGTCCCAGCAGCGCCTTCACCAGCGACATTCCGGTGCCGTCGCTCAAGGGGTCGTTCTCGCGCAGGAGCATGTATTCGCGGTATTCGGAGATGGCCGTCGCCGGGTCTTCGGCGAACTTGGCCCGAAACACCGAATCCGCCTCGGACAGATCGAACAGCGCCGTCGCCGAGATGGCGACGACCAGCGTGTGAGTAAAATCGATGGTCATTTTCAGAAGACAGAAATTTGAGAAGACAGAAGACAGATGAACTTGCGGCGCTTCGCGCCGGGTAGGAGACGAAAAACCGAACGCTCGGTTTTTCTGTCTTCTGTCTTCTCAAGCCTCTGTCCTCTGGATAGCGTGCCATACAAATTTTGCAATATCGATCCCAATGGGTGTAGACTCCGTCCCGGATCCTCCGGTTTGCTTGTGAATACCTCGTGTATATCACGTTTTGGTACTTCGATACCATTGGCCCGCGAGGATCCACCCTTTTCAGAGGACAGAAAAACCCATCGCTCGGTTTTTCCATCTCCCCCGGCGCGAAGCGCCCAGGCTGGCCTGTCCTCTATCCTCTGTTTTCTGTCCTCTGACATCCTCTGATACTATCTCCCTTGTCCGTTTCATCCCTTGAAAGGAACTTCCGATGCTTCAGGAGAAATACCGTCTGGTGACCCGCAGCGATTTCGATGGTCTCGCGTGCGCGGTGCTGCTCAATGAGCTGGAACTGATCGACGACATCCTGTTCGTGCACCCCAAGGACATGCAGGATGGCAAGATTGCCATCACCGCCCGCGACATCACCACCAATCTGCCTTATGTGGCACAGGCACATCTCGTCTTCGACCACCATCTTTCGGAAACCCTGAGAAACCCCGGCGAACACAAGAATCACGTCATTTCGCCCGACGCGCCTTCCGCGGCGCGGGTGGTCTATGACTATTACGGCGGCAAATCGCGCTTCCCCGCCGAGTTCGACGACATGATGGCGGCGGTCGACCAGGGCGACAGCGCGCAGTTTTCCCGCGAGGAGATTCTCGAACCCAAGGGCTGGGTGCTGCTCAATTATCTGATGGACGCCCGTACCGGCCTCGGGCGCTTCCGGGAATTCCGCATCAGCAATTACGCGCTGATGATGGATCTGATCAAGTATTGCCGCCACCATTCCATCGACGAAATCCTCGATCTGTCCGACGTGCGCGAACGGGTCGATCTGTATTTCGAGCACGCGGAAAAGGCGAGGGAACAGTTGCAGCGCTGTTCCACGATCCACAAGAATCTGGTGGTGCTCGATCTGCGCAACGAGGAGACCATCTTCGCCACCAACCGCTTCACGATCTACGCGCTGTTCCCGCAGACCAACATCTCGATCCACGTGCTGTGGGGAGTGCAGAAGCGGAATACGGTGTTCGCCGTCGGCAAGTCCATCATCGACCGTTCCAGCCGGACCAACATCGGCGAATTGATGCTGGGTTACGGCGGCGGCGGCCACCATGCCGCGGGCACCTGCCAGGTGCCCAACGAACAGGCGGACACCGTGCTGCGGGCGCTGATCGCCCGGATCAACGCGGACGGCTGACCGGAGGATGGATGACGAACCGCCGGATTCTTCCATTCGGGCGGACGCCGGATTCGACACGGCGGGCCGGCGCGGAGGCCATCCTCCAATCATCGGTTGCGTTCCGGGGGGCAACTGTGCCATGATTGCGCGGTCTTGCGCCGCGTTGCGGAAAACCCTCAAGGCATCGCCGTTCAAACGAAAATGTTCAGGGTGATTCTGTTGCAAACGGTGGCGGTCGCGCTCGCCTCGGCAGTCGGCGGACTGATCGCCGGTTCGCGCGGCAGCATTTCGTCGGCGCTGGGAGGGTCGTTATGTCTTCTCCCCAACCTGCTTTTGGCGTTACACTTGAAACTTGCCGCCCGTCGTCCGGGCGCGGGCTTTCTGGTCGGGTTCATGCTTGGTGAGATCATCAAACTGATGTTCATCGTCGGTTCGTTGTTCGTCATCGCACAAAAATATAGCGATCTGCATATGCCTTCCTTGCTGATCGGTCTGACATTTGCCACGCAAGTGTTGTTTTTTTGGGGTCTCTGGAAAAAGAACTGAACAAATATGTCGACAACGGGTCACGAAGCCGCCGCGAACGCGCCAAACGCCGGTGAATACATTCTTCACCATCTGGGGAACCTGAATTCGTCGGGACATCCGCAGAACACGATGGTCGACTTTTCGATCATCAACTACGACACCCTCTTCTTTTCCGTCGTGCTCGGCGCGGTGGGGCTGCTTCTGATGTGGCTGGCCGCCAGACGGGCGACCTCCGGCGTGCCGGGCCGGGTACAGGCCGCGCTGGAGATCCTGGTCGAGATGGTCGACTACCAGGCCAAGGCGATCGTGCCCAACGAGAATTCGCGCCGCTTCGTCGCGCCCCTGGGGCTGACGGCGTTCATCTGGGTCTTCCTGATGAACGCGATGGACTTCCTGCCCGTCGACCTCCTGCCGCTCCTGTGGCAGAAGCTGTCCGGCAATCCTCACGCCTATCTGCGCGTGGTGCCGACCGCGGACCTCAACGGCGCGTTCGGCCTGTCGTTCGGCGTCCTGCTGGTCTCCCTCTTCTACAGCGTCAAGACCAAGGGCATCGGCGGCTGGATGCACGAGTTGATCAGCGCGCCGTTCGGCAATCATCCGCTGCTGTACATTCCGAACGCGGCGATGCAGATCGTCGAGTTCACCGCCAAGACCGTTTCCCACGGTATGCGGCTCTTCGGCAACATGTATGCGGGTGAATTGCTGTTCCTGCTGATCGCGCTGATGGGAATGGCGTCTCCGTCGATGGAACCGGTCGGCGGGTCGTTGTTGTGGCTCGGCCATCTGGTGACGGGTACGCTGTGGGCCTTGTTCCACATTTTCATCGTCGTCTTGCAGGCTTTCATCTTCATGATGCTGACGCTGGTTTATATCGGTCTGGCGCACAGCAACCACTAGGATGTCCGGGGGATTTTTTTGTTTAATCAAATGAAGGAGCAGTCATGGAACAAGTGTATGTGAGTGTGGCTACCGCCTGCGGGATGATCATCAGTTTTGGCGCCGTCGCCGCGTGTATCGGGATCAGCATGATGGGCGGCAAATATCTGGAATCCGTGGCGCGCCAGCCGGAGCTGATGAACGATCTGCAGGTCAAGATGTTCATTCTCGCCGGTCTGATCGACGCGGCGTTCATCATCGGAACGGGGGTTTCGGCGTGGTTCGCCGCCTCGACTTTCCTCAAATGATCGTGGCTTGAGAAATTTCCTGTCCATTTCACGAAAGAGGTATCCGACGTGTATCTGAACGCAACGCTACTGGCACAGACCACGGTGTTCATCATCCTGGCGCTGTTTACCATGAAGTTCGTCTGGCCGCCGATCGCGAAGGCGCTCGACGAGCGGGCCGCCCGGATATCCGAGGGCCTGGCGGAAGCCGAACGCGGGCGGCAGAGTCTGGCCCTTTCCTCCAGGCAGGCGGCGGAAACGGTGCGCGGAGGCAAGGAAAAGGCGTCCGAGGTGCTTGCCCAGGCGGAAAAACGCGCCGAGCAGATCATCGAGAAGGCCAAGGCCGACGCGCGGCTCGAAGCCGAGAAGGTGATGGCCGCCGCCAAGGCGGAGATCGAGCGGGAGGAGGCGCGCATGCGCGAGTTGCTGCGCGGGCGCGTCGCCGAGCTGGCGGTGGCCGGCGCGGAAAGAATCCTCCGGCGCGAGGTGGACGCCGGGGCGCACGCCGACATGCTGTCGGCAATCGAACTGGATCTGTGATCGTCATGACCGAATCCGTCACCATTGCCCGGCCCTACGCGCAAGCGGTATTCAGCCTGGCCAGGGAAGAGCGGTCGCTGGACGCCTGGTCCGATCGTCTGCGCCGCCTCGCGGCGATCGCCGGCGATCCCGAAATGGCCGGCGTCATCGGCAACCCTAGGCTTTCCGCCCGGCAGATCACCGATCTGTTCATGGCGCTGTCGGGCGAGCCGGAAAACCGCGAGCTGGCTTCCTTCATCGCCATGCTTGCCGAAAACAGGCGCTTTGCCATGCTGGCGGACGTGGGCGCGATCTTCGAGTCGCTCAAGGACGCGGACGAAGGCATCGAGGAGGCCGTGATCACCAGCGCCTTTCCGATCGGGGGGCCGGCGCTGGCCACGCTGCTGAAACACCTCGAAACGCATTTTTGCACTCGCCTGCGCGGACGGGTGGAAGTGGATCCTTCGTTGATCGGCGGCGTGCGCGTGGCGGTCGGCGACCGGATTCTCGACGCATCCGTGCGCGGCAAGCTCGACACCATGGCCGTCGCGCTCAAGAACTAGGAGAAATCGATGCAGTTGAATCCTTCCGAGATCAGCGAACTGATCAAGAGCAAGATTCAGAATCTGGATATCACCGCCGAAACCCGTACCCAGGGCACGGTAGTTTCCCTGACCGACGGCATCTGCCGCATTCACGGGCTGGCGGACGTCATGCAGGGTGAGATGCTCGAATTTCCGGGCGGTTCCTTCGGCATGGCGCTCAATCTCGAACGCGACTCCGTCGGCGCGGTGGTGCTCGGCGAGTACGAACACATCAGCGAAGGCGACACGGTCAAGACGACCGGACGCATCCTGGAAGTGCCGGTGGGTCCCGAATTGCTTGGCCGCGTGGTCGATTCCCTGGGGCAGCCGATCGACGGCAAGGGGCCGGTCGGGGCCAGACTCACCGACAAGATCGAGAAGGTGGCGCCGGGCGTCATCTGGCGCAAGTCGGTTTCCGAGCCGGTGCAGACGGGCCTGAAATCGATCGATTCGATGGTGCCGATCGGGCGCGGCCAGC
>JAITAJ010000186.1 GCA_031284185.1 Accumulibacter sp.
CCTTTCACGCCGCCGAGGCCGGCGAACTTCCCTTGAGCGGCGGCAAGGGCGCGAGCCTGGCGCGTTCGGCAAGGGAGCTTCCCGTGCCGGAAGGCGTGATTGTCACCAGCCGCGCCTATCGCGCTTTCGTCTTGCCGATCCAGGATGAAATCCGGGCGATTCTGGCGGAAGAATCCGGCGATCACGCGGCGCTCTGCGCGAAACTCACCGCGCTGATCCTGCGCGCGCCGCTGCCGGATGGTCTGGCGCGGGAAATCGAAACCGCCCTGCGGCGGGAAAAGCTACTCGACGCCCGGCTCGCGGCGCGTTCGTCCGGCACGCTCGAAGACCTGCCCGGCGCGGCTTTTGCCGGGCAGCACGACACCTTTCTCGGCCTTTCGGGACTGCCGGCGATTCTCGATGCCGTGCGCCGCTGCTATGCCTCGCTGTGGAATGAGCGGGTGCTGCCTTACCGCGAGCGGTTGGGCGTCGATCATCTCGACGCCGCCATGGCGGTGGTGCTCCAGCGCATGGTCGAGGTTTCCGCCGAAGAGGCCGCCGGCGTGGCCTTCTCCATTGACCCGGTGCGCGGCAACCTGCACACGGTGCTGATCAACGCCGCCTTCGGACTCGGCGAAAGCGTGGTCGGCGGCGACGCGCCGGTCGATGAATTTTACGTGCGACGCGATGCTGGCGGACTCGTCGGCGAACTCGTCGAATCCGTCATTGCGCATAAAACCGAGGCCATCATCAGTCTGCGCGAGAATGGCCAACAAGGCACGCGCCTTGTGCCCGTGCCGGAGGCGCGGCGCGACAGGCCGGCGCTTGACGCGGCGCAGGCCGCGCAGGTCGCCGGACTCGCCCTGGCGGCGGAAAGGCGGCACGGCTTTCCGCAGGACATCGAATGGGCGTTTCGCGGCGGCAAATTGTATCTGCTGCAATCCCGCCCGGTGACGCGCATTCCGGCGCGCTGGACGCGCGACGAATCCGCCGAACGCTTCCCCAACGCGGTCACGCCGATGACCTGGGAACTGGTCGAGGAAGGCTTTCATGCCTCGCTCAACCATTCCTTCGCGCTGATGGGATTGCCGCCCTTCGGCGACAAGTGGTTCGCCATGAAGGATTACTACATCTACGGCAACCAGAACGCCGTCGAACTCTACGGCGGCCGCCTGCCGGAAGGGATCGGCGCCGATCTCGCCGCGCTTGCCGCCGCGCTGCCCGCCCTCGCCGCGCAATACGCCTGGGCGCAGAACCTGCCGATCCTGTGGATGCGCGACCTCGACACCTATCTGATCGGCATCGGCGCGCTGATGCAGGAGCGCGCGGAAGGCAAGGACGCGCTTGAACTCTGGGATTACGTGCTGCGCGTGCGCGACCTGGGACGCGCCTACTTCCTGCCGAACATCGCCATCTCGCTCACCCAGCGCAGCCTGTACGCGCTGCTCAACCGGCTGCTGTTCCTTGTCCTGCGCGATCAGGCGGCGGCGCAGCGCCTCTTTGACACCCTCCTGGCCAGCGTGGATACCAAGACCGCGCAGGTCAACGGCGAGATGTGGGCGCTTTCCCGCCAGATTCGCGCCGACGCCGCGCTGCTGGCATGGGCGCGCGCCGGAAACGGGCGGGAGATGCTGGCGCGTCTGCGGGAATTTCCGGCCTTCGAGCGCCCGTTCCAGCGCTTTTTGCAACGCCACGGTCACCGCGAACTCGATTTCGACGCCTATTGCCCAACCTGGATCGAAGCGCCGTACGCCGTGCTCGACCAGCTCAAGGCGCTTGCCGAATGTCCCGGCGACGGCCAGGGCGATCCGCGCAACCCGAACGCGCCGCACAAAATCGCGGCGGTCGACGCCGAACTGCGGCTGCTGGCGCAAATCCCGGAAAACCTGCGCTATGCCGTGCGCGAAATCATCCGTCTGGCGCGGGTCTACACCGAACTCGACGATCTCGAACACTACCAGACCACGCGCCTCACCCTCCCTTTTCGGCGCGCGCTCGGCGCGCTGGGAGCGCGGCTCGTGGAACTCGGCGCGCTGGATGCGCCGGACGACGTTTATTTCTGCCCCGCCTCCACGCTCGATGCCGCGCTGCGCGAGAACGCGCCGGAAAGAATCCGCGCGGCGGCGCGACAACACAAGGCGGGTTACGAACAGGCCAAACGGCGCGCCCCCGCCTGGAACCACGGCGAAGCCGATGAAACGCCGGATGTCGAAGGCGCGCTGAAAGGTCTCGGCGGCAGCCCCGGCATCGCCGAAGGCGAAACCTTCGTCATCCTGAGTCCCGACGATTTCTCGCGCTTTCCCCGAAACGCCATCCTGGTCGCCCGCACCACCAACCCGGCCTGGACGCCGCTGTTCTACCAGGCGGCGGGCGTCATCACCGAAAGCGGCGGCCCGCTGTCGCACGGCGCGGTGACGGCGCGGGAACTGGGGCTGCCCGCGGTAATGGGCGCGCGCAACGCCACGCAATTCCTGCCGAACGGAACACGGGTGCGGGTCAACGGGAGCGCGGGAACGGTCGTCATCCTGTGATTTTCCGCGCCGGGAGAGGATCGCCCCGCGCGTTTGCAAGTCCCGGTGTTTTCCGGAGGCTTTTTCAGCTTTCGGGGCGCGCCTCCGGCGCTTCCATCAGGATGGACGGGGACACTTCCAGCGCCTCGGCCAGTTTGTGGATGTTCAGGAGCGCAATGTTGCGCTGCCCGCGCTCGACGCCCCCAAGATAGCTGCGCGCCAACCCGCTTTCCAGCGCCAGACGCTCCTGAGACCAGGCTTTGCGCTTCCTGATCTCGATCAGACGCAAACCGAACAGGATTTTCGGATCGATTGGCATCTCTTTTCCTCAAAGGGAAAGGATGCTATGAGTTCACGCGCGATCAGGCCACGCTCAATAAGAACACTCTCCATAAGGCCACGCTCTATGAGTGACATAATCATGAAAATCTTTTAAGATCGCCCGGCTT
>JAITAJ010000297.1 GCA_031284185.1 Accumulibacter sp.
AATCTCCAGCGCGTCGAGCGCCTCCCCGATCGGCATTTCCGGCAGACGCATCTCGTCGCGCGTCGAAGACAATGCCCGCAGTTCCGCGCGGATCGCGGGTTCGGCGAGCTGGGCGGACAACACGCTGCGCAGATCGCCGGGCGGTCGCGCCGCGGCGCCGGCCGCGCTTTTTGCGGCGGACGGCTGCGCCCGCATGAGGTTGAGCCGCGCTTCCAGTTCGGGAACCCGCGTCTCCAGGACGGCGATGCGGTGAAGCAGCGGCGCGCATACGCCGAACCACAGCGCCAGCGCGGCGACTGCCGCCGCCCAGAGCGCGAGGATCCGGCGTTCCCGTTCGGAACGCTCCTGCCACCACTGCCTCCATTTTCGACGGATCGGCACGATGCGCCCCTCTTAGCGTCGTTCCCGCTCGAAGCGGTAAATGAACTGCGTGAAACCGGCGCCTGCCGGCATCTTTTCCGGCCGGCCGATCGCTTCGAGTTGCGAGGCAAATTGCGCGGCGTCGCTGTCGGTCAGCGTCAGGCGCACGCTGCCTTCCTCGCCGACTTCGATTCCGCGCGGCCGGATCGGAACGTCGAGACGGGCCGCGAAGCGAATGGCGGCATCGAGCGCGTCGTCCCGCGCTCCCGTCGATTCACGCTGCTTGCTCTCCCATTGCAGGATGGGATCGATGATCGGCGTGCCGGGGAAAGCCGCCGCGAAGGTCTGCCGGATTTCATGCCGCAGGCGCGCCGCGCGGTCTTCGAGCTGCCGCCACTGCGCGACGGCGCTCAACATGAACAGAACGAACGAAACGGCCAGCAACGCGCCCGCGCGGCGCAGCGGCCGCGGGTCGAAACGGCGGCTGGCGAAACGCGCCAGCGCGGGCGGCAGACCGGCCCGGTTGCCAGGCGGGCCGGGCCGTCGCGCGATATCCGCTACGCGCCGGAGCGTCTCGCCGCCGACGAGCCGAGGCAGCGCCGCTTCATTGCCGACGATGCCGAACAGTCCGGGGATGGTGCGGAAGATCGTCCCGCCCGTCGCTGCCGCGTGGACCGCCGCGTCCCCGCTCTCCGGCAGCAATTCGTATTCCGGGATCAGGCGGGCCGCGTGATGGCCGGCGGACGCCAGACGTTCCAGGGCGGCCTCCAGCCAGCGCCGGCCGCACACCCATACCCGCCGCTCGGTTCCATCCGGCGCGCCGGGCACGATCAAGGCGTCATTCCGGTCGCCGAGCAGCCGGTCTTCGAGCGCCTGCCGGATCAAGGCATCGAGATGTCTGCCCACCCGCGCCGGCAATTCGAGTCTGTGCATCGACACGCGGCAGGCGGGCAGGAGAATCTCCAGTTCCGCCGCCGCCGGCAATTCGGCGAGCGGACTCACGCCGCTTCCGAGGTGCGCGTAGTCGGCGGAAAAACCGTTCCACGCAAGCTCGGTCCACGACGCCTCTCCGGGCGGCAGACTGAGGCGCAGGATCGGAAAGCGCGGCGCGACGGCCATGATCCCGTCAGCCCTCCCTCGTCACGCGCAGCACTTCGTCGAGCGTGGTCTCGCCTTCCAGGACGCGGGCCACGCCGTCATCGCGCAGCAGCCGCATACCGTCCTTCAGCGCCCGCTCGCGGATGTCCTGCTCGTTGCCGCCCCGGTGCACCAGCGCGCGGATCGCGTCATTGACCACCAGCAGTTCATAGAGGCCGGTGCGCCCGTGGTAGCCGGCATGATTGCAGCGCGGGCAGCCTGCCGCCCGGTAGAGCGCGCGCGGCTCTCCGATTTCGAGCAGCGCCCGTTCGGCGGCGTCCGGCGCGTAAGCCTCGCGGCATTCCGGGCACAGGCGGCGCGCCAGACGCTGCGCCAGCACACCGATGGTCGAGGAAGCCAGCAGGAACGGCTCGATCCCCATGTCGACGAGACGGGTGATCGCGCTCGGCGCGTCGTTGGTATGCAGCGTGGCCAGCACCAGATGGCCGGTCAAGGACGCCTGCACGGCGATCTGCGCCGTCTCGCGGTCGCGGATCTCGCCGATCATGATCACGTCCGGGTCCTGGCGCAGAATGGCGCGCAGGGCGCGGGCGAAACTCATGTCGATGCGGGTGTTGATCTGCGTCTGCCCGACGCCGTCGAGATCGTATTCGATCGGGTCTTCGACGGTCATGATGTTCGTGGTGTGGCTGTCCATGCCCGAGAGCGCGGCATACAGCGTGGTGGTCTTGCCGGAGCCGGTCGGCCCGGTGACCAGCAGGATGCCGTGCGGCTGCCGCAGCAGGTGTTGCAGATGCGCGAGGGTGTCCGGGCGCATTCCGAGCCGGGAGAGTTCGAGCCGGCCCGCCGACTTGTCGAGCAGGCGCAGCACGACCCGCTCGCCATGACCGGCGGGCAGGGTGGACACGCGCACGTCGACCGGCCTCCCGGCGATCCTCAGAGCGATGCGCCCATCCTGCGGCAGACGCTTCTCGGCGATGTCCAGCCCGGCCATCACCTTGATCCGCGAAACCATCGCCGCGTGCAGGCCGCGCTTGGGTTCGATCACGTCGCGCAGCTGCCCATCGACGCGAAAACGCACGGTCGCCCGGGTCTCGAACATCTCGAAATGCACGTCGGAGGCGTTTTCCCGCAGGGCCTGCGCGAGCAAGGTGTTGATCAGCCGGATGACCGGAGCGTCTTCCTCGACGTCCATCAGATCTTCGAGTTCCGGCATCTCTTCGAGCAGGTTCGCCAGATCGTCCATGCCCGCCAGGTCGTCGACCACGCTCGACGCGCCCGCGCCGCCGTCGTTGAAGGCCCGCGCCAGACGCTCCTGAAAATCGTCCGGCGCCAGAACCTGCACGTCCAGCGCTTGCGCGCAGTGGCGTTGCAGTTCGGAGAGCGCGCAAGGATCGCCTCCGGCGCGAAACAGCACGCGCCGCGCGCCGTCTTCCTCCCCCGCGTCGAACAAGCCGAATTCCCGGGCGTAGGCGTAGCTGACGATGGCCTCGCTCATGGCAGATCGCCTTGGCTCTCCAGGAAAGCGGCGGCGGCGGATTCGCCCGGCGGCGGCAGTTGCACGGGCGCTTCGTCCGCCGACGTGGCGAATTTCCCCTGCTCGGCGCGCAAGTATTCGTAACGCTCCGAGGACAGGGCCTGACTCGACTTCGCGTCGCGCAGGATGGTCGGGCGCAGGAAGACCATCAGATTGACCTTCGAGCGATCGCGCGTCTCGTAACGGAAGAGGCCGCCCAGCCAGGGAATGTCGCCGAGCAGGGGCACCTTGAATTTCGATTCGTTGATCTTGTCCTCGATCAGACCGCCGAGAACGACCGTCTGGCCGTCGTCGACCAGCACTTTCGTATCGATCTGGCGGACCTTGGTGGCGAGGCCCGCGCCGGCGGTTTCGACCGAGTGATCGACGCTCGAAACTTCCTGCGCGACGGTCAGGGTGATCGAACCGCTGTCGGAAATCTGCGGCTTGATCTTGAGCACGATACCCACGTCCCGGCGTTCGACGGTCTGGAAGGGATTGGTCGCGCTGCCGGAAATCGTGGTGTAGGAGCCGGTCAGGATCGGAATGTTCTGCCCGACCATGATCCGCGCCTCCTCGTTGTCGAGCATCAGCAGGTTGGGCGTGGACAGCACGTTGCCATTACCGTTGCTTTCGAGCGCGGTGGCCAGGAGGCCGATGTTGCCGTTGAACAGCCCGAAGCTGAAAGTCTGAGGGATCGACGCGGCATTCGCCAGATATCCCGAATACAGGGCGCCCAGATTGGTAGCGGTCGGGCTGATGCTGGAAACCGCGCCGCCCTGCAGGGAGCCGTCCTGACCGGCGGCGGCCCACTGCACGCCCAGTTCCTCGCTGCGGGAAACGTTGACTTCGGCGATCAGGGCTTCGATGTTAATCTGCGCCCGGCGCACGTCCAGCTTGTCGATCACCGCGCGCAACTGGTTGTAAATATGATCCGGCGCGGTGATCACCAGGGCGTTGGTCGTGCTGTCGGCGCGGATGAGCACCACGGCGCCGCCCACCTGGACGCTGACGCCCGAGGCTTGCCGGCTGCCGCCGGTCGACGGGGCGGAGACGCTGAGCGGCGTCGACGGCGAACTCGCGCCGTCGACGGAAGCGCCGGCGCCGCTCGTCCCGCCGAAGCTGGAATTTGCGCCGGAAAGCCCGGAGATCATCGAAGAGGTGCCGCTTCCCGAAAAGCCCGACGACGTGGAAGCGCCCTCCTCCCCGCTGCCGGTCAGGATTCCCTTCAGCGTGTCGGCCAGAGTCACGGCCTCGGCGTTGCGCAGATAGACGACGTTGATGTTGCTGCCGGACGCCGCCGGCGTGTCCAGGCTCTCGACCAGCGCGCGAATCTGCGCGCCATGCGCCGGCGCCTGGCTGCGCACGAGCAACTGGTTGTTGCGCACGTCCGGCACGACCACCGTGCGCCTGACCCCTTCGGGGATCGGCATGGGCGAGGCCACGCCCTGAACGAAGACCTCCGGCATCAGGCGGCCGATGGTTTGCGCCGCGTCCAGCGCGGACGCATGCCGCATGCGGATCGGAAAGATGTCGTTGCCCGTCGGCTGGTCGACATTCCCGATGATCTCTCCCATGCGCGACACGTTATCGGCGTAATCGGTGATCACGATCGTGTTGCCGCCCGCGTAGGCGCCGAGAAAATTGTTCGAGGAGACCAGTGGTCGCAAGGAAGTCGCCAGTTGCGTGGCGGAGGCGTGCGTCAAGGGAAATATCTTGGTGACGACCCGATCCCCGGCGGCCTTGCCCGTCCGCGAAAAGACCTGCGTGGCCTGGGTTTTGGCCTCGGCGTCCGGCATGATCTTGACGATGCTGTCGTTTTCCAGGGCCGTGAAGCCTTGCTGGCGCAGCGCCGAAAGCAGGATCGGATAGATCAGCGAGCGCGCCACCGGCCGGCTGGAAATGATGTTGATCGTGCCCTTGACCTTCGGATCGATCACGAAATTCTTGCCGGTGATGACGCCGACGGCCTTGACCGTAGACTCGATGTCCGAATTGACGAAATTGATGGTGACCGTATCGTCCGCGTCCTGCGCCGCCGCCGGGCCGGCCCCGAACAGCGCGATGAGCAGAAACAGGAAAATGGCGCGTTTTTTCACGATCATGGCTGGAGTTCCAGAGGACAGAACAGAGGACAGAGGTTTGAGAGGACAGAAGACAGAGTAAACCGTCGCCCGGTTTTTCCTCTCTCGCTCGGCTGTCCCGGAGGACAGAGGTTTGAGGGGGAAGAAGACAGACCAGGCCGTCGCCCGGTTTTTTCTCTCTCGC
>JAITAJ010000350.1 GCA_031284185.1 Accumulibacter sp.
CAAAAACTCTCGCTCGACGCGCCCCCCCATGAATCCAACCAATATCTCCTGAATCCATAAAAGGGCCTCTACTTCTCGTGCGAGTCTTCATCCCTTCACCTTCCACCCGGCAATCCCTCTACCCGGCTTCCGGCTCCAAAACCAAAAACCCACACCTATCAATCGCTCACTTGTTAAAGAACTCTTTCAAAGCAACCTTCCGAGCATTCGTCCGGCGGCTTTGTCACTGCGCTTCAGCAGCAGAGCGGCGCATTATACAGAGCCAAAAGAGAACGTCAACACCTTTCGGGAAAAATTTTGAAAAATTTGTCGGCAAGCATGGAAGCGCCCGGATTCACAGCGAAAAATCGCGTTGCCCCGGACGGATCATCCGGCGCGGCCCGAGGCGGCCCGAGTTTCCTGATGCGCATGTCGCGCCATCTTCTTGCGGCGCCTCGAGTTTCGCCCTGCGTTCTCCGGTTGGCGGCGGCGGCTCGCTTTGCTTGTGCCTCGCCGCGCGCATGCCGGCGCGCATGAGCCGAATCACACGGGAATCCCGTATTTCCAGAGAGCTGCCCGCTTCGATACCCCGCTTTCAATCAAATCTTGAAGCGGTGGCTTCATGCTGGGATAATGCTTGGATCACGGCGCCGTCAGCACCGACCTCCACTCCAGCGAAGCAAGAAGCGGGTATCGATCGGCGGCAAAACAGGCGAGAGCCTGATAAATCAAAGGACTGGGCCGGCCATGCTGCTGATGATCGACAACTACGATTCATTTACCTATAACCTGGTCCAGTATTTCGGCGAACTCGGTCAGGAAGTGAAGGTATTCCGCAACGACGCCATCACCGTGGAAGAAATCGCCCGGCTCGCGCCCGATTACCTGGTCGTTTCTCCCGGCCCATGCGCGCCGGCGCAGGCCGGTATCTCGCTCGCGGCGATCCGCGAGTTCGCCGGCAAGATTCCTTTGCTCGGCGTGTGCCTGGGCCATCAGGCGATCGGCGAGGCGTTCGGCGGCCGGGTGGTGCACGCCAGGCGCTTGATGCACGGCAAGGTTTCGCCGGTGTGTCATTCCGGCGCCGGAGTTTTCCGCGGGCTGCCGAATCCGGTGGTCTGCACGCGCTATCACTCGCTGGCGATCGAGCGCGAGACGCTGCCGGACTGCCTGGAAGTCACCGCGCGGGCCGACGACGAAATCATGGGCGTGCGCCACAAGACCCTGCCCGTGGAAGGCGTGCAGTTTCATCCCGAATCGATCCTGACCGAGCACGGCCACGACATGCTGAAGAATTTTCTCACGAGGGAATCATCATGATCACTCCGCAAGAAGCGCTGCAACGTACCATCGAACACCGCGAAATCTTCCACGACGAAATGCTCGATCTGATGCGCCAGATCATGCGCGGCGAAATATCGCCGGTGATGACGGCCGCCATCATCACCGGCTTGCGCGTCAAGAAAGAGAGCGTCGGTGAAATCACCGCCGCGGCGCAGGTGATGCACGAGATGTCCACGCGCATCGAGGTGGGCGACAATGCCAATTTCGTCGACATCGTCGGCACCGGAGGCGACGGATCGAGCACTTTCAACATCTCGACGACATCGATGTTCGTCGTCGCGGCGGCGGGCGCCAAGGTTGCCAAGCACGGCGGACGGGGCGTCTCTTCCCGATCCGGCAGCGCCGACGTGCTCGAGGCGCTCGGCGTCAATATCATGCTGACGCCGCGGCAGATCGAGGAATGCCTGGCGACGACCGGCATCGGCTTCATGTTCGCCCCGAACCACCACGCGGCGATGAAAAACGTCGCCCCGGTGCGGCGCGAGATGGGGGTGCGGACCATTTTCAACATCCTCGGGCCGCTGACCAATCCGGCCAGCGCGCCGAATTCCCTGATCGGCGTCTTTCATGAAGACCTCGTCGGCATTCTCGCGCGCGTCATGGAACGGCTCGGTTGCCGCCACGTCCTCGTGGTTTACGGCAAGGACGGCATGGACGAGGTATCGCTCGGCGCGGCGACGATGGTCGGCGAACTCAAGGATGGCAAGGTCCGCGAGTATGAAATCCATCCCGATGATTTCGGCTTGCGCATGGCCTCCAACCGCTTGCTGCGCGTCGCGGACGCGGCCGAATCGAAAGAGATGGTGCTGTCGGTGCTCGGCAATACCGCCGGAACACCGCTGGAGATCGTCGTCTTCAATGCCGGCACGGCGCTCTACGCCGCCAACCGGGTCGAATCGATCGGCGAGGGCATCGCCCTGGCGCGCGAGACACTCGCCAGCGGCGCGGCGCGCGCCAAATACGACGAGTTCGCGCGTTTCACGCAAAACTTCGTGGCATGAGTCTCGACACGCCGGACATCCTGAAGCGGATTCTCGCCGTCAAGCGGGAGGAGATTGCCGCGGCCCGGGCCGCGCGACCGTTGGCCGTCATGCGCGAGCAGGCCGAGGCGCAGCCCGCGCCGCGTGATTTCACCGGCGCCATCCACGGCGGCATCGCCGCCGGGCGAGCGGCGGTGATCGCCGAAATCAAGAAGGCCAGCCCGTCGAAAGGCGTGATTCGCGCCGACTTCCGGCCAGCCGAGATTGCCGCCGACTACGCGGCTCACGGCGCGGCCTGTCTTTCCGTGTTGACCGACCCTTCGTTCTTCCAGGGGACACCAGCCTATTTGCGGGCCGCGCGCGCGGCCTGTGCGCTGCCCGTGCTGCGCAAGGACTTCATGATCGATCCGTACCAGGTCTTCGAGGCCCGCGCGATGGGTGCCGACGCCATCCTGCTGATCGCCGCCGCCCTCGAACCGGCGGTCATGCGGGATATGGAAGCGATTGCGCGGGAGTTGGGCATGGCGGTCCTGGCCGAAGTCCATGACGGAAATGAACTCGATCGCGCCCTGGAATTGGCGACGCCGCTGCTCGGCATCAACAACCGCGATCTGCGGACCTTCGGCGTCTCCCTGCGAACCACGCTCGACCTGCTGCCGCGGATTCCCCCGGAGCGGATCGTGGTCTGCGAAAGCGGCATCCACACCGCGGACGACCTCGCCCTGATGCGCGACAACGGCGTACACGCCTTCCTGATCGGCGAAGCCTTCATGCGCCGACCCAGCCCGGGCGAGGCGCTCGCAGCAATAACAGAGGACAGTTCCGGAGGGCAGTTCCAGAGGGCAGTTCCAGAGGGCAGAAGACCGAGGACAGAAGACAGATGAACTTGCGGCGCTTCGCGCCGGGTGAGGACGAAAACCCAGCGCCCGGTTTCTCTGTCCTCTGAAATATCTGTCCTCTGAACCCGAGCGCTGGGTTTTCCGTCCCCTAGCCGGGGCGACGCGCCGCAAGCTCCTCTGTCTTCTGTCCTCTGTCTTCTGTCCTCTGAAACTGCCCTCTGATCTATAATCCGCACTTTCCTCATCGCCGCTTCCGCATCCTATCCCATGGAACCCGCCAAGAGTTTCGAGCCAGCCGACATCGAGCGGCGCTGGTATCCCGAATGGGAGGCCAAGGGCTATTTCGCCGCCGGCCTCGACGCAAACAAGACCGAGTCCTTCTGCATCCTGCTGCCGCCGCCCAACGTCACCGGCACGCTGCACATGGGCCACGGCTTCAACCAGGCGATCAAGGACGCGCTCACCCGCTACCACCGGATGCGCGGCGACAACACGCTGTGGCAGCCGGGCACCGACCATGCCGGCATCGCCACGCAGATCGTCGTCGAACGCCAGCTCGACGCGCAGGGCATTTCGCGCCACGACCTCGGCCGTGAGAAGTTTCTCGACAAGGTCTGGGAATGGAAGGAGTTCTCGGGAAACACCATCACCCGCCAGATGCGCCGCCTCGGCGCCTCGCCGGACTGGACGCGCGAGCGCTTCACGATGGACGCCGGTCTCTCCGATGCCGTCATCGAGACCTTCGTGCGCCTCTACGACGAGGGACTCATCTACCGCGGCAAGCGGCTCGTGAACTGGGATCCGGTGCTGCGCACCGCCGTCTCCGACCTCGAAGTCGTCAGCGAGGAAGAAGACGGGGCCATGTGGCACATCCGCTACCCGCTCTCGGACGGTTCGGGATCGCTGACCGTCGCCACCACCCGGCCCGAAACGATGCTCGGCGATACCGCCGTCATGGTGCACCCGGAGGACGAACGCTACCGGGCGCTGATCGGAAAGACGGTCCGGCTGCCGCTTTCCGGGCGCGAGATTCCGATCATCGCCGACGCCTACGTCGACCCGGCCTTCGGCACCGGCTGCGTCAAGGTCACGCCGGCGCACGACTTCAACGACTACGCGGTGGGCCAGCGCCATCACCTGCCGGTCATTTCGATCCTGACGCTCGATGCCAGAATCAACGACGAGGCGCCCGAAAAATATCGGGGCCTGGATCGCTTCGAGGCGCGCAAGGCCGTCGTCGCCGATCTCGAAGCGCTCGGCCTCCTCGTCCGCACCGAAAAGCACCGGCTCAAGGTGCCGCG
>JAITAJ010000357.1 GCA_031284185.1 Accumulibacter sp.
CTGGACGCTTCTGCGGCGGTAAAGATGAGTGCTGTGCAAGGATTCGGTCAGCGCCGAGTAGAGTGCCGACAGCACCGGCGCATGCGCCGCCGCGACCAGTGCGCAGTGAAACGCGTAGTCTGCTTCCGCGCCCGATTCCGGATCGTCGATGGTCGACTCGATGTGCCCCAGCGCTACCTCGAGCGCCTCGAAGTCGCTGGCCGTCGCCCGCTTGATCGCCAGTCTGCCGGTCTGGCATTCCACCGCGATCCGGGCTTCAGTGATGTCTTCCGCAAGCGGCACGTCATACATCGTCGAAAAGGCAAAGAATTGGCTGAGCGAGGAAGCATCGGGACGCCGCAGCAGCGTACCGGCGCCATGCCGGATTTCCACTGCACCGATCATGGCGAGCGCTCTCAGGGCTTCGCGCAGAACCGGACGGCTGACACCAAGCTGTACGGCCAGATCTCTTTCGGACGGGAGGCTCGACCCGACGGTCAACGCTCCCGACAAAATGCGTTCCCGCAAGTAGGAAAAGAGCAGATCCGTCCCTCCGTTACGGTCATGTGAGCCGGATTCTTTTTTCGGAGTGGCCTTATTCGGCATTTTCGTTGTTGTCCTTGTCACTGGTAAGAACACTATATATAAAATGGTATTACCAGTCAAGCAGTTTTTCGTTCCAGATTTGGAGATGAAGAGTGAGCATTAATGAGCCAGTACTCCTGTCAACACCCGCCGCGCTTTGCTAGAATGCCAACTTTCATGCCGTCCGCCGTCTTCCATGCCTCGCCAATTCCTTGCCATCTTCGCGCCCCGGACCTGCGGATGATCACCTTCTACGCCTTCCTCGCCCAATTCATCGAGCTTGCCGCGGCGCTGCTGCTGGCGCCGCTGCTCGTCGGCTGGGTCAACCAGTGCCGCGCCTGGCTGCAGAACCGCTCGGCGCCGCCGCTCCTGCAAACCTACTACACGCTGGACAAGCTGTTCCACAAGGACGTGCTGCTGGCGCACAAGGCTTCGCCGCTCTTTCGCGCCGCGCCCTACGCCATCTTCGCCTGCATGGCGCTCGCCTCGGCCATCGTGCCGACGCTTTCCACCACCCTGATCCTGGCGCCCGCCGCCGACGCCATCGCCTTCGTCGGCCTGTTCGCGCTCTCCCGCGTATTCATCGCGCTGGCGGCGATGGACGTCGGCACCGCCTTCGGTTCGCTCGGCTCGCGCCGGGAAATGCTGATCGGCTTTCTCGCCGAGCCGGCGCTCCTGATGATCTTCTTCACCACCTCGCTGATCTCGCATTCGACCTCGCTTTCTTCGATCGTCGACACGCTGGCCGCCGCCGAATTCGTCATCTACCCGAGTCTGGCCTTCGCCGGCACGGCTTTCGTCATGGTCTCGCTGGCCGAGAACGCGCGCGTGCCGATCGACAACCCGACGACGCACCTGGAGCTCACCATGATCCACGAGGCGATGATCCTCGAATATTCCGGACGGCATCTGGCGCTCATCGAATGGGCCTCGGCCCTGAAGCTCTTCGCCTACTCCTGCCTCGGCATCGCCCTCTTCGTTCCCTTCGGCATTTCGGCGACGGCGAGTCCCGTGGCGCTCGTCACGGCGGCTCTCTTCATGCTGGTCAAGCTGGCGATCGGCGGTTTCGGCCTGGCGCTGATCGAGACCCTGAGCGCCAAGATGCGCGTCTTCCGCGCCCCGGAATTCCTCGGCACCGCCTTCCTGCTGGCGGTCCTGGCCATGCTCGTGCATCTTCTGCTGGAGGCGGGCAAGTGACGTTCCCCTCCTCGCTTTCCAGCCAGCTCATCAATCTCTGCGCCGCGGTCATGCTGCTGCTCGGCTTCGCCATGCTGGCGCAGCGGCGCATCCTGTCGCTGATCAATCTGTTCATGATGCAGGGCCTCACGCTCTTCGCCTCGACGCTCATCGTCGCGCACACCACCGGGCAGAGCCACCTCTACGGGTCGGCGGCGCTGACCCTGACGCTCAAGGTCGTCGCCCTGCCGTGGATCCTGCACCGGCTGATCCGCCGGCTGTCGGTCAAGTGGGACGTCGAGACGATCCTCAACATCCCGACGACGATGCTTTTCGGCATCGCGCTGGTGGTCGTCGCCTTCAACGTGGCGCAGCCGATTTCCCAGCTCTCGGGGGCGATCACCCGCGCCACGGTCGGCATCGCGCTGGCCTGCGTCCTCTTGTCCTTTCTGATGATGATCACGCGCAGCAAGGCCGTGCCGCAGGTCATCGCCTTTCTGGCCATGGAAAACGGCCTCTTTTTCGCCGCCACCAGCGCCACCTACGGCATGCCGATGGTCGTCGAACTCGGCATCGCGCTCGACGTGATGGTCGGCATGGTCATCTTCGGCGTGTTCTTCTTCCAGATCCGGCGGCAGTTCGACAGCCTGGACATCCGGCACATGGAAAGGATCAAGGAAGAATGAGGCGATGGGAAAGCCATTCAAGAGGTGTAGATATCTATGTTAGGTGCAGATGAAGTCTCCCCCGCATTCCCTACAAACAGTGAGATCGACGCATTTATTGGTCACTGGAGCCATGCCTTTGGACTGATTTCACAAGATGAAGGGTCAGCCCGAAATGTGTTCATTTCTTATCTCGTCGCGGGGCGCAGTCTAGGTTTGTCTCAAGGCGAGCTAATTGATTTTTTGGGGGTTTCCACCCCTTCCATTCTTGATCTCGCT
>JAITAJ010000031.1 GCA_031284185.1 Accumulibacter sp.
ATGGACGATACCGTATTCATGACGATCCTTTCGTGAGGCCACGCCCCCTATCTTCGATAAGGAGCGTGGCGCCCGGTCATGGTTGGCAAGCCGCCACGGTCGGTGCGTTGCACTCCACGAGATGCTTTTTTCATTGGTCTTTCTCCCTCATGGATGCCGACGACAAGACGGTTGAACGGTGTATCTCATGGAGTGGGCCGCAAGTTGGGCAAGTATGCTCGATCAGCGATCAACGGACTCCATTTCCGGCTCAATCCTTCCAGCGCGTCGATAAGCTCCGGCAAACTTTGGTAATGGCGACAGCCGGACATTTCGGCGTTTTGCGTCAGAACGGGCAGGCCGCGTTCCCGCGCCGCTTCGAGCAACCGGCAACACACGTCCGCCGGTCCGCCGGCGTCGATCAAAAAATCGCAGCGATCCAGCGCCATCATCGCTCGCTCCAGACCGCCGTTCCGGTGAAGCTCGGCCCGGTAAACGACCTCGGCCTCGAGCGCCCGCGCCACGTGCGCGTCGAGATCGGCCTCCTCCGGGAAACCGGCAACGAAAGCAAAGCCTTTTTTCGCCAACAGCCGATAGACGACGGTTCCCTTGCCGCGACCGGCCAGGACGAAGGCACGGCCCGCGCGGCCGTCGCCCCGGATTTCCATGCCGCCGAGATCGCGGCTGAAACTGGCTTCGGAAAAATCGTAGAGTCCGGCGACATTGCCGGAAGTCATCGCGTCTTCCGGCGAGCCGGACGCCATCACCCGCCCGTCCCTGATCATGATCACCCGGTCGGAAACCTTGGCCGCCACGTCGATGTCATGGATCGCCGCGAGCACGGTGAGGCCGCGCTCCCGGCACAGGTTGCGCAGGATGGCCATGATTTCGACACGATGCTTGAGATCGAGATACGCGGTCGGCTCGTCGAGCAGCATGATTCCAGGCTCCTGCGCCAAGGCCCTCGCCAGCACCACTTTCTGCCGCTCGCCGTCGCTCAACCGATCGATCCAGCGATCCGCCAGCGCCTCGGCCCTCACCGCGGCCAGCGAGCGCTTGACGATTTCGACGTCCTTGCCGTCGAGGCGACCGAGGAAGCCGGTGTGGGGATGGCGCCCGAGTGCGACGTATTCGAGCACCGACAGGAGCGGCGGCGCGGCCTTTTCGGTCAGCACGACGGCCAGCGTCCGCGCCAGTTCGAGGGCGGTGTAAGAAGCCAGCGGACGGCCACCGAGCCATATCTGCCCGGACAGCGCGGCAAGGTGCCGCGACAGGGTTCTCAGGAGCGTGGTCTTGCCCGAACCGTTGGGGCCGAGGAGGGAGACGAATTGCCCGGAACCGATGTCGAGATCGACCCCGGAAAGCACCGCACACCCGTAGCCGACGGAAAGGTCTTCAGTTCTGATCAGGCTGGCATTCATGAACGCGCTCCTCGTTTGCGTCTTCAGTGTAAAAATGGGGCAATGTGTGGGAAATGATGGGAATGTGTGGTAAATTCACCCGCATGGAACACATGATCAATTTCCTGCGCCATCTTTCCGGCGTGTTCGATCTGTCTCCCCGGCCTTACCATCTGGATCGCCGCGGGTTTGCCACGGACACGCGAGCCCTGCGCGGCGATTCCGCGGCGCTTGTCCGTGATCTGCGGAAACAGTTGAGACGTGAGCCGTCAGACCAACGCGCACGTAAGGGGTAGGGACGGTTCCGAACTGCTGGTGCAGGACAACCAGTCGGACGCGCCCACCTTCCCGATTGCCGCGATCGAGCGGCTGCATAAAATCCGGCCCGATCGCGTCGATTGGGTTTTTGACCAGACCGAGGCCGAAGCGCAATCCCGCCGTTCCGAGCAGCACAGGATCAATGCGTTTATTTTCTACGAGCGTATTGCGGCCTTGTTTATCGCTTTTGGCGTTGGGCTGTCCGGCATCGTCGGGGGCATCTATGCCGCCATAGAGGGGCATGATTGGCTCGGCGGGACCGTTTCCACCGTGATGATCGGCACGCTGGCCGTGGCGTTCCTGCGTTTCCGCGAAAAATAGAGGACCGGAAACAGGGTCGGTCGGGTTACTGTTCATCGAACATCCCTCATCTTCTTCTCCTCAGCAGCAGCCAGATGACGATCGGCGCGCCGAAAAAGGCGGTGATCGCCGACAGCGGCAATTCCACCGGACTCAGCCACATGCGCGCGATCAGGTCGCACAGGCTGGTCACCGTCGCGCCCATCAGCGCGGCGCCCGGCACCAGGACGCGGTTGTCCGAGGTGCCGAAGGAGAGGCGCGCCATGTGCGGCACGGCCAGCCCGATGAAGGCCACCGGCCCGGCCATCGAGGTCACCAGGCCGGCCAGCGAGGACGCGGCGAGCAGGATGAACAGGCGGAAACGGCGGATGGCGACGCCCATCGACGCGGCGTAGTCCTCGCCCAGCAGAAAGGCGTTCAGCGGTTTGCTGAGCAGGTAGATGGAGAGCAGAATGGCGCCGCCGAAAAAGAACAGTATCTCGATCTCCACCCATTTGAAGCCGGAGAAACTGCCCATCTGCCAGAGGACGAAGCCCTTGATCTTGCCTTTTTCGGCCAGCGCCGTGAGGATCGAGGTGACCGCGCCGCAGAGGTAGCCCATCATCAGGCCGACGATCAGCAGCGTCGCGCCGTTCCTGACCCTGGCGGCGAGGGCGACGACGATGAGCATCACGCCGTAGGCGCCGATACAGCCGGCGAAAGTGGTCAGGAAGGGCGTGGCGAAGGCCATCTGCATTCCCGTGGCGGTGAGCATGACGAGCGAGACGACCACCGTCGCGCCCGAGGAAATGCCGAGAATGAAGGGGCCGACGATCGGGTTGCGGAAATAGACTTGCAGCAAGAGGCCGGAGGCGGCGAGATAGGCGCCGCCCATCGCCGCGGCGAGTACCCGCGGCAGCCGGATCTTCCAGACGATGAAGGCGAGATTGCCCGTCCCGTCCGGGTCGAGCAGCGCCGAAGCGATCTGTCCGGGCGAATAATCGATCGAGCCGATCAGGAGATTCGCGCCCATCATGAGCAGGGTCAACAGGGTGAGGCCGCAGAAGACCAGGCGGCGGCGCCGGAAGGCGCGCGCGAACGGATCGGAGAGGGTGAGGGCAAGCGTCGTCATGGCTGATTGACCTGGGCTTGGGGGATGGAATCGTGATCCGGCAGATCGACGAAGAATTGCAGCTCGTAGCCCGGATAGGCTTCGGGATGCAGGATGGCCGAGATTTCGACGAGGATGTCGTCGAGCCGGTCGGCGCTCTGGGTGTAGTGCGGCAGCGGCGAGAAGGCCCTGCCGTTCGGCCCCAGCGGTTTCAGCGAGACGAGCAGCGGATTCATGCGCGCCAGCGCGTCCTTGGAGACGATGCCGTCCTTGACGCTGCGGTAGGTGAAGTAGATGTCCGCGTCGTTGCCGCTGTAGAGGAAGCGTTCCAGCGAAATCTCGATGCACGAGGTGCCGTAGACGTCGTCGAAGAGATAATTGCTCTGCGCCAATCCAACCAGTTCGGCGACCCAGGCGTTGCCGGGTTCGACCAGCACGCGCTTTTCGTAGATGTCGCCCCACATCGCCTTGGGCCTGGGCCGGCCCTTCGTTCGCTCGCGGATGCCTTCCAGCGATCCCGCCACGCGCTCGTAGAAAACCGTGGCCTCGCGCTCCCGTCCGAAGAACGGGGCGAGGAAGCGGGCGAAGCGGATGTGCGTGGCCAGACAGGTCGCCAGCGGCGTCGAGGTCACCAGCACCGGAATGCCCAATTCATCCATCATCGGCACGATGGAAGGATCCCAGGTCATGACCATGTCCGGGCGCAGCGTCTCGATGCGCTCGTAATCGAGCGCGTCCGGCTCGCCGACGTAGACGACGCGGCCCTCGGCGAAGCCTTTCTTCATTTCGTCGACGAACCAGCCGCTTTCCGGCGTGGTCACGCCGACCACGGTGCCGGCCTCGCCCAGCGCCTTCAGGATGCCGACGTCGAAAAAGCTGTAGGCCACGACCCGGCGCACCGGCGTCTCGATCACGCGGGCCGGCGCGAAACCCGGCGGATGCGGCTGGCCGCGAGGCACCAGCGCCAGGATGCGCCCGGCGCCGTCGCGCGCCTCGGTGTATTGCGCCTTCTTCTCGATGGCGAAATCGCCCATGTTGAGAAAATCCTCCCGGGCCTGGTCGGTCAGCCTGTCGCAGGCCGCGCTCAGGAAGAGGACGCAAACGAGGGCCAGCCGCCTAGTCCTGCTCATGCTCATGATGACCCCCCGCATTTTTCCTGGATAGCATATCCACTCCATACAGAATCAAACCGATGAAAAAGAGGCCCAGGCCGGAAAGATAGACGGCCGAGGACGGATCACGGCGGATGATCAGCTTGATCCGCCGGAAACTGCGATTGCGGTTCGCCTTGCGCGGGAAAAAATCGATCAGGTGGATGTCGTAGCCCTTGAACCAGACCGGGCTGTTGAAGGCCAGCTTCACCTCCCGGGTCTCGTCTTCGGAAACGAGCCTCAGCCGGATTCCGGGATCGAAGATGTAGCCGTCGAACGGCCCCAGACGCTCGCCGCGATACACGATCGGATCGACGCCGAGGAAAATGATCCGCCCGCCGCCGCCGGGCAGGTCGAGGCCGGCGCCCGGTTTGAGCGCGTTGCCCGGATAGCTCGACGAAAAAAGGTAGCTCAGGAGATAGCCGGACAGGATCACCAGCACGGCGTAGTGCATGATGTGCGGCCCGAGCGAGCGCAATTTCCAGTTCTTCCGGCGGACGATCCGCGCCATGCGATCGGTGGTGCAGATGAAAGTATTGACCGCCAGCAGGGCGAGCAGGACGAGCATGAGCAGGAACCAGGCGCTTTCTCCGAGATTGTGCCGCGCGTAGGTCAGAAGCCACTTGCGCAGGCCGACGTCGCCCATCGGCGCGAAGATCGGCAGATTCTTTTCCAGGCTGAAATAGGCCCATGCCAGATCGAGCGTCAGCAGACCGCACAGGGCGACCATCACGTCCGTGCGGCCCGCCCTGTTCCAGATTTTCTTCATGAGCGGCATGGCTTCACCTCAGCGGCGGGCGGAAAGGCCCGAGGTCGTTGCTGCAATTGAGCGCCAGGATCAGCAGCACGCCGGCCACCGAGGCCCAATGCCGCGCCCGCGTCGGCCAGCGCCTGGTCAGATGCAGGTGCAGAAGGCCGATGTAATAGAACCAGGTGGCGGTGAAGGCGATGATCGTCGCGTCCTCCCAGACCACCGGCACGCCCCAGCCGCGATAGGACCAGATTTCGCCCGAGAACATCGCCAGCGTCCAGAGTCCGAAGCCGCCGGCCAGCCAGTTCCAGGCCCGGCGCTGGCTCGAGGGGTCCTGCCGTCCGCCGGACAGGCAGGCCGCCGACCACAGTCCGGAGAAGAGGAGCGCCGACTTGGCGGCCCGGGTGAATATCAGATAGGCGTGGGAAAACAGCGAAGCGGTCTTCAGGAAGGGCAGATAGAAGTCCTTGGGGAAGAAGAGCGAGGCGAGGCCCAGCGCCAGCGCCAGAATGGCGCAACCGGCGCGGACGAAGCGCGTCTCGGGAGAATCGCCGGCGTGGGCGAACCCCAAGGCGGCCAGGAGCGGCGGCAACCCGACCGTCCCCAGATACATCGGCGTCATCGGCCAGCTTCCCCAATAACGCAGGGCCAGGTAGGCCAGACCGCAGATCGTCGCCGGAACGAGCGTCCAGCGGGAGAATCCGCGCCATGCCCGGGAAAGCGCGAGCGCGAGGCTCACGGCCAGGAAACCCACGGTCAGGGGCAGAAGAAAAGGAGCAAGGAACATGAACGCCACATTCGAGCCAAATCAAACCTGAATTGCATAACAATCCAGGATACCCGGCTTTTTATCCCGAACATGGCCATCCGCCCCGAGGGTCAACGGCACCCGAACGCCAAGGGCGAACTCACGAGCCGGTCTCATCCGCAAGACCGCGTCTCCCGCGATGAAAACAGGCAGGTCTTCTGACTCTCGGATCGTCCCTCCCGGCGCGCCTTCCCAGTCATTCGACCAGTGGCATCATGCGCCGCTCAGTCCCCGATCACAGCGGTGGGGCCGCGCTCGATTCTCACGAGCTTCCCTGTTGGGTGAAATGAATCACACCTGTTTCTGGCTGGCGAGTGTAGCCCATCTCGCCGGCCGAAGTAAATAGGGATTTTCCACAAGACGGTCCGCGTCGCGTTCCGGGCGGAAAGCCGTCCTCGTCCGAGGCCGGACCTATCGCCAGAACAGCGGAAACTCCGGTATCGCCTCCCGGGTGAAGAAACCGCTCACCAGCGTGAGGTATTCCGGGAGAACGCCGTCGCGGGTCCATTTCAGTTCGATGCGCAACAGCTCGGACGAGGTCTTGCCGATGTCGAAGCCGAACGATTCGAGCGAGGGCCGGGTCTTTTCGGGAGCGATGCAGGGTTTTTTTTCGATGCGGGCGCAGCCGCCGCGCGGGCAGACATGGCAGGTGCCTGCGAAGAACGCCCGGCTGGCGGGATATCGTTTCTCCAGTTCCAGCAGTTTGCCGTCCAGACCGCGGCGAACGTCCTCCATCATGGCGACGACCGTTTTCTTGCATTTGTCCAGACCCCGGTTCCGCTCGATCGTATCCTCATCGAAAACCACCTTGGTTCCGATGATGTGGGCCGTCTCGAAAGGGGAAATGTAGTCCTCGGTATCGAACTCGAATGGAGGGCACGACCAGCAGGCGTCGTACCTGCCGCATGCCTTGCAATATCCCATGAACCGTTCCGCGTCGCGGAAATACCTGACGTAATCCGCCAGCGCTATCGTTGCCGTGGAATGGTCGACGCTGTACATTGGTTTCATTTTCTCGCGAGTGCGTTCAAGAATTTCCCTCTTGAGCCTGGACGTGTCGCCGCGCTCAAAGCCTTCTTTCATGGTTTCGTACCATACACCCTTGTTGGCCTCGATGCGCGTCATATCGAGCCGGTGTCCGGGCCGCGCAAGGCCGCTTGCGTCGCCGCGCCCGGTGGTATAGGCGCGAATCAGCCCAGCCCAGTCATAGGTAGCGCTCAGAAGGTGTTTGTGCGCGGTCTGCATTTCCGACAGGGTGAATTTTTGAAGGGTGCCCGGGTTGGCTCGCGGAAGGCCACGGTTTCCGCCTCGGCCTTATCGGGCGCGTTCCGATTGGTGATGCCCGGTTTGTCGCGGCGTTTTGGCCCCTTGCCGGAGTGGGCGCGGAAGCGCTTGCGCCGGGGCGATGCGGCGCAACTGGAAGTCTGGGCGGATGCCGTGCTGGAAGTGGCGAGTCTGGAGGAGGTGCTGGGCGCGCCGCAAGCTCATCTGTCTTCTATCTTCTGTCCTCTATCCTCTGAAACTATCTTCTGTCCTCTCTCCTCTGAAACTATCTTCTGTCCTCTATCCTCTGAAACTGTCTTCTGAACCCGGGCCGGCAGAACCACCGTCGCCACCGCGCCGAGAATGCAGGCCATACCGGCCCATTCGGCCCGGCTGAGCTGTTCGTCCAGCAACAGTATGCCGCCCGCGACGCCGATGAGCGGGACGATGAGCGAGGAAAGCGAGGATACCGCCACCGGCAGGTGGCGGACGATGCTGTACCAGGCCCATGTGCAGAACATCAGCGAAACGAAGACGTTGTAGAGCACCGCGAAAAGCGGCCAGAAACTCAGGTGCCACCAGGGCGAGATGTCCTCGAACAGCGTGAAAGGCAGCGACATCGCGCCGCCCAGGAGCATCAGCCAGCCGGAAAAGGTGAGGGTCGGCATGACCACCGGGAAGCGCTTGATCGACACCAGGCCCAAGGCCCAGACGAAGGCCGCGCCGACCATCAGCGCGACACCCCACGGCGCGCCGGCGATGCTCGCCAGTTCGGCGCCCATCATGGCGGACACTCCCGCCGTGCCGAGCAGCATTCCGGCGAGCCGCCGCAAGGTGAGCGGATTGCCGAGCCACAGCGCCGACAGGAGGATGCTCCACATCGGCATGGTGTAGGCCAGCAGCGCCGCGCGGCCCGAGGGCAGGAGCAGGATGCCGTAGATCGACAATATGTTCCAGCCCGTGATGTTGGTGATGGCAAGCAGGATGAGCACCGGCCATTTTCCCTTGGGCGGCCGCAAGGGTTGCCGCATGAGGCACGCGATCAGCATCAGTCCGGCGCCGCTCGCCAGCGCGGTGAAGGCGCGGAAACCCACCGGCGGAATTTCCCGCAGCGCCACCTTCATCACCTGCCAGTTCAGACCCCAGACCAGGGCGACGCAAAGCATCAGGATCAACATGCGGGGAGAAAAACCGGCGTCGTCGTCGCCCGCCGGGGCATTTCCTGTGGGCATTGCGAATGTTTTCCGCCTATCCAGAAGGCGCCATCATCCCGGAAAAGCGGTCTGGCGGCAACTATCAGGGGACAGGAAACAGAGGACAGAAGTTTGAGAAGACAGAGGACAGATGAGTTTGCGGCGCTTCGCGCCGTTCAGAGGACAGCGATTTGAGAAGACAGAAGACAGATGAGTTTGCGGCGCTTCGCGCCGTTCAGAGGACG
>JAITAJ010000068.1 GCA_031284185.1 Accumulibacter sp.
CCAGCCGTTGCCCTCGTCGCACAGATAATGCCTCGGCGTGCCGCCGGACAGGCTGACCGCCGCCGTCCACAATGGATAATCGGGCGCCGGCACCAGCACCTCGTCGCCGGTATTGAGCAGCGCGTTCATCGACATCGCGATCAATTCCGACACGCCGTTGCCGATGTAAATGTCCTCGAGCGTCACGCCCCGGATATTCTTCAACTGCGTGTAGTGCATGATCGCCTTGCGCGCCGCGAAGATTCCCTTTGAATCCGAATAGCCGGCCGCGTTCGGCAGATTGCGGATCATGTCGAGCTGAATCTCTTCCGGCGCGTCGAAGCCGAAGGGCGCCAGATTTCCGATATTCAGCTTGATGATCTTCTGCCCTTCTTCTTCCATCCGCTTGGCCTGTTGCTGCACCGGGCCGCGGATGTCGTAGCAGACGTTGGCGAGTTTGGTGGACTTGAGAACGGGTCTCATGGCAAATCCTTCTGTATTCGGAAATCGCATCGTTCGCTCGGACGTTCAGACACCGGAGCGCCTCATCCGCCGGCGCCCGCGTTGTCCGAACATCGTTCGGCAAAAGGTATAATCCTACTTTATCGCACCCAGCACCGCAATTTTATGAAGTTGCAGCCCGTCCGTCCGGAAGGATCGAATGTTTTCACCGCCTGTGGTGAGGGTTATGTCGACGTCAACGCCGTCCGTTACGGTCGCGCCATCGTCGTTCTGCCGGATCGCCTGATCGAAGCCTGGACCGTGGCCGATGCCGGATCGCTCGCGCTCGCGGATTTCGAGTTCCTTGCCGCGCTCGATGCCGAAATCGTCCTTCTCGGCACCGGCGCGTCGCCGCGTTTCCCCCCTCCCTCTCTGTTGCAACCGCTGATGCGGGCGCGCAAGGGCTTCGAGGCCATGAACACGTCTGCCGTCTGCCGGACCTACAACGTCCTGGCCAGCGAAGGGCGGAGGGTCGCGGCGGCGCTGGTTTCAGAGGACAGTTCCAGAGGACAGCGATTTGAGAGGACAGAGGACAGGTAAGTTTGCGGCGCTGTCGCGCCGGGGGGATGGAAAAACCGGGCGCTCGGGTTCAGAAGACAGAGGATAGATCGGCTTGCGGCGCTCCGCACCGGGTGGAGGACGGAAAACCGAGAGATCGGTTTCTCTGTCCTCTGTCTTCTCTATTTTCTGTCCTCTGAACTCTGTCCTCTGAAACTCTATTCTCTGAAACCTATAAAAACCGATCGAGAATCTTGCGACTCTGCGCGTCGAGCGCCTGACGGTCACGGATCAGGTACTGGATGCCGTTGCTGTCGGCAATCAGGAGGGCCGAGGCGGCGAGGCGGCGGATGTCTTCCTCGCCCTTCAGGATCAGCTTCGTTTCGCCGTGATCGGTCACGACCGTCCAGGTGCTCGGCGTGGCAAAACTCGAAACATCGACGATGCGGAGAATGACCGGCATGAATTCGCGGCTGGCAAGCTCGTCTGCCACGAGTTCGCGCAGATCGGCCGGCAGATCGCTCAGCCGGTCGATCCAGGCCAGCTCGCGCCCGTGAGGATCGACCAGGACGATACCTTCATCCGGCGCGCTGATCGGAAACGCGCGTACCGACGTGGCTTCACATGCCCGCCCGCCAGCGCCGGTGAAGACGAGACGGCCAAAACCATCGCGGCACAGCCGGAAATTCGGGGAAGGTTTCATTCGCAATCTCCTTTCTTCTCCTCCGGCTCGCTCCACGCCTCGGCGTCCGAGGCGCCCTCCTCGCCTACCTCGCGGGCCTGCGCCCGGTACAGGCGGCAATAGAGACCTTCCCTGGCCAGCAGCTCCTCGTGACTGCCGACTTCGACGACGGCGCCACGATCGAGCACCACCAGACGCCTGGCTTCGCGCAGGGTCGACAGCCGGTGCGCAATGGCAATCGTGGTGCGTCCGCGCACCAGATTGTCGAGCGCCTTCTGGATTTCCTTCTCCGTCGTCGCGTCGACCGACGACGTGGCTTCGTCGAGAATCAGAATCTTCGGATCGATGAGCAGCGCGCGGGCAATCGAAATGCGCTGGCGCTCGCCGCCCGAGAGCGCCTGACCGCGCTCGCCGACCAGCGAATCGTAAGCATGTGGCAGACGCAGAATGAATTCGTGGGCATGCGCGGCGCGCGCGGCGGCGACGACTTCCTCCCGGCTGGCGTCCGGCTTGCCATAGGCGATGTTCTCAGCGATCGTGCCGAAAAACAGGAAGGGTTCCTGCAACACCAGCCCGATGTTCTTGCGGTATTCCGCGACCGGCAACGAACGGACGTCGATGCCGTCGATCAGGATCGCACCTTCGGAAACGTCGTAGAAACGGCAGATCAGGTTGACCAGCGTGCTCTTGCCCGAACCGCTGTGCCCGACGAGGCCGATCATCTCGCCAGGCTCGATGGTGAGATCGATGTCGCGCGTGACGCGGCGCGTGCCGTAGCGGAAGCCGACCCCGCGCAACTCGATGCGCCCCTCGACCCTGGGCAGATGCTTCGGTTCGAGCGGTTCGGGCACGCTGGAAACGTGATCGAGCACGTCGAAGATGCGCTTGGCGCCGGCGGCGGCCTTCTGCGTCACCGAGACGATGCGGCTCATCGAATCGAGCCGGGTGTAGAAGCGGCCGATATAGGCCAGAAAAGCGGTGAGCACGCCGACCGAGATATCCCTGCGCGCGATCTGCCAGATGCCGAAGGCCCAGATGACCAGGAGGCCGGTCTCGGTGAGCAGCGTCACCGTCGGGCTGAACAGCGACCAGATCTTGTTGACCTTGTCGTTGACTTCGAGGTTGCGCCGGTTGGCGGCGCGAAAGCGGGCGGCCTCGCGCTGTTCCTGGGCGAATGCCTTGACCACGCGAATGCCGGGAATGGTGTCGGCCAGAACGTTGGTGACTTCCGCCCAGACGCGGTTGACGCGCTCGAATCCGGTACGCAGCTTCTCGCGCACGGTATGGATCAGGAAGGCGATGACCGGCAGCGGCAGCAGCGTGACCAGCGCCAGCCAGGGGTTGATCGAGATGAGGATCGCCGTGGTCATGACGATCATCAGCACGTCGGCGGCGAAATCGAGGAAGTGCAGCGAGATGAACAGGTTGATGCGGTCGGTTTCCGAGCCGATGCGCGCCATCAGGTCGCCGGTGCGCTTGCCGCCGAAATATTCCTGCGAGAGTTTCAGCAGGTGTTCGTAGGTCGTCGTGCGCAGATCGCTACCGATGCGCTCGGAAACCAGCGCCAGAATGTAGGTGCGCCCCCAGCCGAGCACCCAGGCCAGCGCCGACGCGCCGAAGAGGCCCGAAAGATACAGGGTGACCCGGCCCGAATCGATCGGCTGGCCGTTCTGGAAGGGAATCAGCACCTCGTCCATCAATGGCATGGTCAGATACGGCGGCACCAGCGTTGCCGCGGTGGTCGCCAGTGAGAGCAGAAAACCGGCAAGCAGCTTCCAGCGGTAAGGGCGGGCGAAACGCCACAGGCGGAACAGGGTCCAGTTCGACGGCGGCGCCAGTTCCTCCTTGTCAGGGGTCGGGCGCTCATCTTGCCTGGCGAGCGGCGTTTCGCCGTCCGGGAATGGCGTCCATTCTGGTGATGGCGGCCGCGCGCCGCCGGCGAGAAGTCGCGTCTGGCGCTCGAAATGGCCGATCAGCCGGCCTGCCGCGGCATCCCGGCTCAGGGTATAGCGCCACAGCGCCAGCCGGCCCTCGGCATCGACGAGTTCGAGGCTGCCCACGCCGGCATGGTCGCGGCGCATCAGCTTCAATTCCGGGCGCAGGGGATGGCTCTGCCACGCATCGTCCCCCGTTTTCGCCAGCAAGCGCCGGTGGGTCAATACGACGATCCCCTCGGCGAAACGCAGTCCGGCGTCGAGGTCGATTTCCAGCCAGGCCAGCGGCGTTTCGCCGTCCCCGAGCCGAGTCTCGATGAGCGATCGCCAGGAATCCGGCGGAAGCGCCGTCGAAGGCGGAGGAGAGTCAAGGGGCGTCAAGGCGGGAGGCCGGGTCGGAGTAAGCGTCATGTTTTTCTGGAAGGTGGATCGTCCGCCCGTCTTGCCGGTGGAACGAAGGCCGCGAGTATACCCTTCGGACAGACGGAATCGGATCACGGGTATCTAACGAACCAGAGGCGTTTCGGATGACAGAAGACAGTTCCAGAGGACAGCGGTTTGAGAAGACAGAAGACAGATGAGTTTGCGGCGCTGTCGCGCCGGGTGTGATGGAAAAACCGAGCGCGTTCCAGAAGACAGAGCTTAGAAAAGCCAGAAGACAGTGCCAGAGGACAGAAGACAGCAACTGTGTTCAAAAGCGAGTTTTTTACGCCAAGAGAAGTAGGTCAAGGGAGAGAGAAATTTTCCTGCCAGGGTTGTCCGGATTTGCAGATAGCGTTCAGGATGGAAAGGAGCTTGTGCATACAGGCGACCAGAGCG
>JAITAJ010000125.1 GCA_031284185.1 Accumulibacter sp.
CGTACATGGCATCGTCGGCGCTCTTCAGCAAGGAATCCTCGTCGTCACCGTGATCAGGATGGATGGCGACACCGATGCTGCAATCGATGTTCACGGTGATGCTGTCCGTGAGATCGAAAGGCAAACAGAGCGATTGGCGTATTTTTCTCGCCACTTTCGCGGCATCCCGGGTATTTCCGATCGTCGGCAGGATGGCGACGAATTCGTCCCCGCCGATGCGCGCCAGGGTATCGGATTCGCGCAGGCACTTCTGCATCCGTTCGGAGACCGCCGCCAGCAGGATGTCTCCGATCGAATGCCCGTACTCGTCATTGACCGGCTTGAAACGATCGAGGTCGATCATCAGCAGCCCGAATTTCGTACCCTTCCGGCGCGCCTGGATGATCGCCATGTGAATCCGGTCATGGAACAGGCGCCGATTGGGAAGCTGGGTCAATGGGTCATAATTGGCCAGACGCAGTATCTCCGCCTGAGCGCGCGAGCGTTCGGTGATATCCGTCGCCACGCAGCAGAACATGACGTCGCCGTGATCGTCGAAAAACACCGTGATGGTCAGCAGCACGGTCAGACGCAGGCCGTCCTTGCGGATATAGGTCCACTCGCGTTCATCCGCCTGACCGATGGCCAGCGCCCTGGCAATCAGCGTGTAAGTATCCGCTACCACCGGAATGCACAATTCCTCGGTCAATTCCTCCGCCCGCTTGCGCACCTCGTTGAGATCGTGGAAGAGCATCGGCGTATGTTTGCCGATGACCTCGTCGGCGGCGTACCCGAGCATCGTTTCCGCTCCCTGGCTGAACAAGATGATCTTGCCCCGGCTGTCGGCGACGATGACGGACTGGTGCAGCGCCTCCAGGATGGACGCGCTGATCCGCTCATGCTGGCGCAGGTCCCGCTCGCTGCGCGCGCGCGCGTCCATGCCCTCTTCGAGCAATTTCAGGGCGGAACTGATCCGCGCGCACTCATCGCCATGCTGAAGCGAATGGTCTCTCGGCACGTCGCGGAAATACCTCTCCAGGAGAGCGTCGAGGCGCCACGAAATCATCCGCAGCGCGCCGAGGCGGACGAAAAACACGGACGAGGCGAGCAGCATCAGAACCAGGAACAGGCCGATGCCCATGAGGGCATAGTGTTCCGGGTCATGCGCCCTGCCGAGGTATCCGGCGAAAACGAGCGCAAGCGCCACCGATGCCACCATCATCGATGCCACGAGAACACGCAGGGACAGTCCCGATAGAACCGTTTTTTTCATTGAGGAAGTAGACCGATGATTCGCGCTTTGGTTCTCCAGCGTCCATCCACTATCCCGCGCCTCGATCGAGGCGCGTTTTCGACGCGGGCGGCACATGATATCAGGATACAGGAGCGCGCAAAAAAATTCGATAGTTTACCCAATCTCCGGGCAATCCGGTAGCTGCCCGGACTGTTTCAGAAGACAGGGGACGGAAAACGATCGGTTAGCATCGTCCACGCGGGAAAGGTAAAATCGGGCGATGTGTCCCGGTACTCCACGAGCGGCGCCCTCCCAGGCCGACGGCGATTCCCCCTCCCCGTTGTTGCCGCGTTGCCTGACGATCGCGTACCTCGCGCTGATCCTCTGCGCCAGTCTGCATCCCTTTTCAGGATGGCGCGCTTCCGGCATTTCGCCCTTCGTCTTTCTCGAAGCCGGCTGGCCCCGCTACTGGACGCTGTTCGACCTGTCGATCAACGTCGCCGCGTACATCCCCTTCGGATTTCTTCTGGCGCAGAGTCTCGAACACCGCGCTGGCCGTTCGCGCGCTTCGCTGATTGCCTCCGTATCCGGCGCGATATTGAGTTTCGCAATCGAAAGCCTCCAGTCCTATCTCCCCTCGCGGGTGCCATCCAACATCGACCTGCTGTGCAACAGTCTCGGAGCGTGCCTGGGGTCGATATCGTCGCTCTGCTGCGAGAGATTTTTCCTTGCCCGCGTCTTGCGCGCGCGACAGCCGCTCCTCTTCCCCGTTCCATACGCCGAATATGGGCTGATCCTGATCGGCCTGTGGCTGCTGACCCAGCTTTCCCCGGAAACGCCCCTGTTCGGCGTCGGCGATCTTCGCCACATGCTCGATATTTCTCCGGCGCTTCCCTACGACGCGCCTTCGTTTTTCGCCCTGGAAACCGGCATCACCCTCTGCAACACCCTGGCCATCGGCCTGATCGCCAGCATCGTCTTTGCGGGAAGACGCGCCACGCCCCGCGCGCTGCCGCGGTTCTTTGCGGTCGCCCTGTCGATCAGGACGCTGGCCGCCGCGGCGCTCATCGAACCGGGAAGCGCCCTGGCCTGGCTGACGCCGGGCGCCGGCGCGGGGATCCTGTTGGGGGGCGCGGCGCTCATCCTCGCGCTGCTGCCGATCCGCATGCGCATCACCGTCGCCGGGATGGCCTTGCTGACCGGAACCCTTCTGATCAACCTCGCGCCGCTCAATCCCTATTCCGTGGCGGCGCTGGCCGCCTGGCGGCAAGGGCATTTTCTGAACCTCAACGGCCTCACCCGCCTGGTCGCGAGCCTCTGGCCTTTCCCGGCGCTCATTTACCTGATCCTGCTTGGCCGGCGCCTGTAGCCCGGCTCTGATTCACTGCGACCAGGGCAGACCGCGCACCTTCCACCCCGCGATGACGCGCTGGCCCGCCTCGTTCTTGTCGCCTTCAAAGCCTTCCAGCACGTCGAAGCAATTCTGGAAACCCTCCGACGCCAACAGCTCGCCCGCTTCCTTCGAGCGGACGCCCGAACGGCACAGCAACAGAATCACGTCGTCCGGCAGGAAGGTCCTCTTGACGTCGCGCAGAAAGCGCGGGTTGAGTTCCCAGTCCTGGAACAAACGCCACGCTATCTCGACGGCGCCGGGCACGCGCCCGATCAGGGTCAATTCTTCCGTCGTGCGGACATCGACCAGTCTGGCCCCCGGGCACTCCCGGACGACGCGCCACGCTTCCCCGGGAGTGAGCTGGCCGCGATAGGCGGCGCCGTCTTCCCGGGCGCGGCTCTCGGCGCGGCGGAAGACGTCATCCAGGCTCTCATTGGCGCACATTGCGGAAACATCCACGATTTCTGCTTCCGACGCGGACATGGTCACCTCCTGCTGTTCTGGCATCCGCTTCGATGATCAATGTTTATCGAACCGCGTGATCATAGCCATCCGCCGGCGGGAATCGAAAGATTTTCTCCTGCTTTGCTTATTCGCTTTGGTGATATGCGCCGGCGCGAATCACGACGCTTCCAGCAGGCGCGTCTGCGTGGACTCGGTGCGCAGGTCGAAACCGGCTTCGAGAATCTTCGGGCGCGGCAGCGGGTGATCCTCGCCGCGCACCAGCGCCGAAACCTTCATCGAATGCAGCGCGTCGACATAGCGGCGGATCGTGGCGAGTTTCGCGCGTTCGGCGGATCGCGGATACGCCAGGCTGACGATCGTCGGGCCCGCCTCGCGCACCCTGTCCAGACTTGGCGGATGCCATCCGCCGCCCGCCAGCGCGATACCGTAGCCACGCAATTTGTAATCGGCGATCGCCCGCAGAAAGCGCTTCGGATCGTCACCTTCCCGCGCGCCGAGTTCGAGGGTGATCTCATTGGGCAGCAAACCGCACGCGCACAGGATTTCCTCGAACGCCAGGCCGTGATTCCGGGTGACGCTGGCGACGTGTCGCGGATGCACCTTGAGCAGCAACAGTCCGCGCGATCCGCGATCGAGGTAGGTCAAGTAATTCAGCGTGTGCAGCGTGCGCGTCAGGCGGTCGACGAAAACGAATTCCTCGCTGTTTTCAGGCAACGCGAATACCGTCGACTCATCGACGCGCCGGCAGACGTTTTCCACCGTGGCCAGCAGACGCGCCGCATGGCCGCGAACGCCGCCGGACGTCTCGACGATCGGCAGGAATTCCGACTCCAGACACAGATGGCGATACCTGACCAGGACGCGGCCGCTTTCGGAATGGAAGAACGGCGGAGCCAGTCGTGGCCGGGAAGGAAACCGCGCGTTCAGATAGCGGATGAAGTCGGTCAGGGGCATGGCGGACACCTCGGGGAAACGGCCTGGGATCGGGATTCAAACCATACGCATACCAGGCGGCGACAGGAACGATTTTGTTTTCACTAGCATATGGCCTTGACCGGCATATCCGGCGCGGTGATATACATATGCGAATTCAATCGTTGGAAACCCGGCCGATCGCTGCTACATTCCCGCGCCATCGACCGCCCCGCTTCCCCTTTTCCTTCAGTTTCGAGGATTCAGGAATGTCCACCCTGCCGCTCAGGAACAGCGAGATCGCCAACTCCCGGTGGAATCTGGCGCAACTCGTCTCAGAGTTGCGCGTTTCGCGCGAGACGACGCACCGCGTGCGTCACAAGGGCCGCATCCGCGAACTGCCCTCGCGCGTCGTTCTCGAACAGATCGTCACGGACCTGGCCGCGGCGTTGTTTCCCACGCACTATGGAAACCGGGACCTGACGGACGAAAGCGTCGACTATTTCGTCGGAAACACCCTGAATACCGCGCTCACCGACCTTACGGAGCAGGTTCGGCGCGGACTGTTTTTCGCGTCCGATGAAGAGATCGAAAACGACGCCGATCTCCGCCGGAAGGCCATCGGGATCACACGCGCCTTTGCCGCCCGCCTTCCCGCCATTCGCGCCCTGCTGGTCAGCGACCTGCATGCCACCTACCAGGGAGACCCGGCGGCGGGCAGCTATTCCGAGATACTGCTTTGCTATCCGGGCGTGGCCGCCACCATCTACCATCGTGTGGCGCACACCCTGCGCGAACTGGGCGTGAGCTTCCTGGCCAGGCTGATTTCCGACATCGCGCACTCGAAAACCGGCATCGACATCCATCCGGGCGCCCGGATCGGCGGGCATTTCTGCGTCGATCACGGTACCGGCGTCGTGATCGGCGAAACCGCGATCATTGGCGAGCGCGTCCGGCTCTATCAGGCCGTGACGCTCGGCGCCAGGCGCTTCCCGGCGGACGAAAACGGCCAACTGATCAAGGGCGGGGAACGTCATCCGATCGTGGAAGACGACGTAGTCATCTATGCCGGCGCCACCGTGCTCGGGCGCATCACCATCGGGCGCGGTTCGAGCATCGGCGGCAACGTCTGGCTGACGCACAGCGTCCCGCCGGGGAGCAACATCACGCAGGCCGGTTTCACCCAGGCGGCACTTGACAGAGGACAGAGGGTTGAGAAGACAGAAGACAGATTGGCTTGGGCGCTTCGCGCCGGGGAATGAAGGAAAAACCGAGTGATCGGGGTCAGAGGACAGAGGGTTGAGAAGACAGAAGACAGATTGGCTTGGGCGCTTCGCGCCGGGGGATGAACGAAAAACCGAGTGATCGGGGTCAGAGGACAGAGGGTTGAGAAGACAGAAAATAGATCGGCTTGGGCGCTTCGCGCCGAGGGATGAACGAAAAACCGAGCGCTCGGATTCAGAGGACAGAAGATAGAAATTGGCTATACTGGCCCGCATGTGGAAACGATCATTCCTTCTCGCGTGTACGTCGGCATGCCTTCTCAGCGCTTGCGGCGGCCTGTTTCCGACGGGGGAACCCGGACCTGCGCCTTCGACGCGACCGCGCGCGTCCGCGCTCGGGCGGGAAGTCAGCCTGTACGCCCTGGGACTGATCGACACCGGCTATCGCTTCGGCGGCAAGAACCCCGAAGCCGGCCTCGATTGCAGCGGCATGGTGACCTACGTATTCAGACAGGCCGCGGGCCTGAAACTCAGCGGTAACGCGGCGGACATCGCCCGGCGAGGACGCCCGATCCGCCGCGCGGACATGCGCCCGGGCGACCTGGCATTTTTCAACACACGCAACGCGCCATTCTCCCACGTCGGAATTTACATCGGCGACGACCGATTCATCCACGCGCCATCGAGCAACGGCCGCGTGCGCATCGACAAGATGAGCGCGCGCTACTACGCGCAACGCTTCAGCGCCGCGCGCGCCTACTTCGATTGATTTCATGAACCGAAAAAACCGAGCGCAGCCGGATAGGCGCAGACCGTGCTTGATCGGAATCCCGCGCCGCCGTTGAAGCGGCAGAGAGGGAAAAGGATTGGGCGTGTAACCGAATCTCGGTTACGTTACTCAGCGAATCGTGCGTAAACATGCCAAAACACCAGAAAACACTTGGGCGTATCTGTTCTTCGCCAACGCCCTCCAACATTCGGTGACAGGAGTTGCCGTCCGCGCTGGAAAGCCTTGGATATGAGATGCAGGCCAATACGGGATCATCCAAAAAACTCTGTCATGAAGGAAAAGATGATCCGATCATATGTCACGCTCCTCATCCGCCGCCCCATGTCGATAAGGGACGTATCCGTGATATTGCGGAACATCTCGGACAACAGGGATTCATCGAGAGACAAGTCATGACTATCAAATACAAGGGTTACGAAGGAACGGTAGAGTTCGATTCGGAACGCAAGATTCTTCGTGGCAAAGCCCTTTTCATTTCCGATCTCGTTCGTCGCGCGGGCCGACCCCAGTGATTTTTCCGTCACTGGCCCCGAAATCGATAAAATCCTTCCAGGGCGTGTTCACGCTAATTTTCAAAAATCTGTCATGTTTGGGAAATGGAAATCACCGAAGCACAATATCACCAGATCGAGGACTGTCTGTCGCGCCAGCGTGGAAATGTCAGCCTGTCGAATCATTCAAGTCCTGAATGCGATCCTGTATGTAAGCGAGCACGGCGGCAAATGGCGCGGGTTGCCAGAGCGGTTTGGGCGCTGGCACACGATCTACATGCGAATGAGCCGCTGGTCCAGGGCGGGCGTGCTGGAGCGGGTTTTCGAGCGGCTGCAGCGCGCCCAAATCCTCCGACTTAAAATCGAGGCTGTCTCGCTGGACAGTAGCTCGGTCAAAGCGCGTCCCGACGGGAGCGGGGCGCTAAAAAAAAACGGCGCCCAATCCATTGGAAAATCACGGGGGGGATGGAATACCCAAATTCTCTTGTCGCCTGCATGAGAAAACTCTTGACCCTCATGAATACTCTGCTGAAAAACAATTCCCCTCTGAACGCAGAAAACGCTTGACGGCTAACACGGTTGCTCAAATCGCTGTCCTCTGAACGGTACAATGGGGGTTTTGGCGAGGCTGGGGAAGTGTCATGAGCAGGAAGTATTTCGGGACCGACGGCGTGCGCGGGCGCGTCGGGGAAGCGCCGATCACGCCGGATTTCGTCATGCGGCTCGGTTTTTCGGCGGGCAGGGTGCTGACGGCCCGAAGCGGCGGACAAGGAGGCGCGAAGACGGGCGGACGGCCCGAAGTGCTGATCGGCAAGGATACCCGTGTTTCCGGGTATATGCTCGAAGCGGCGCTCGAAGCGGGTTTTTCGGCCGCCGGTGTCGATGTCTGCCTGGTCGGCCCGATGCCGACGCCCGCGGTGGCCTATCTGACCCGGGCGCTACGCTTGCGCGCCGGTGTGGTGATCTCGGCCTCGCACAATCCCTATTGCGATAACGGCATCAAGTTTTTCTCGGCCGGCGGAACGAAGCTCGACGACGCGATCGAGGCCGAGATCGAGGCGGGCATCGACGCGCCGATCGCTTGCGTGCCGTCGTCCGAACTGGGCCGCGCGCGCCGGATCGGGGACGCGGCGGGACGTTACATCGAGTTCTGCAAGAGCACCTTCCCCAGCGAATTCGATCTGCACGGACTGAAAATCGTCGTCGATTGCGCCCACGGCGCGGCCTATCACGTCGCTCCGCACGTCTTCCACGAACTTGGCGCCGAGGTGTCGGCCATCGGCGCGGAACCCGACGGCCTGAATATCAACCGGGAAGTCGGTGCGACCTCGCTCGCGGCGTTATCCGGCGCGGTGCTGGCCGGCCGGATGGATCTCGGAATCGCCCTGGATGGCGATGGCGACCGGCTGATGATGGTGGATGCCGGCGGTCAGGTATACGACGGCGACCAGTTGTTGCTGGCGGTGGTGAAGAGCCGTCTGCGGCGGGGGCCGGTGGCCGGCGTCGTCGGCACGCTGATGACCAATCTGGCATTCGAGCACGCCCTGGCCGTCCTGAACGTGCCGTTTGCGCGCGCGGCGGTCGGCGACCGCTACGTTCTGGAAAAGCTGCTGGAAAACGGCTGGCTGTTCGGCGGCGAGAATTCGGGCCACATCATCTGTCTCGACAGGCACACAACCGGCGACGGCATCGTTTCGGCGTTGCAGGTGTTGACGGCGCTGCGCGAGGAAGGCGGTACTCTGCGCTCGCTGCTGGCGGGGCTCGAATTGTATCCGCAGCGCCTGATCAACGTGCCGCTGAGCAAGGGCTTCCCTTGGCAGGATCATCCGGCGATCATCGCGGCCAAGCGGGAAGTCGAGGCCGAGCTGGCCGGAACGGGGCGGGTACTGCTGCGCGCCTCGGGCACCGAACCCCTGTTGCGTGTCATGGTCGAGGGCCGGGACGCGGAAATGGTCGCGGCGGCAGCGGAGAAGCTGGCCAAGACGGTTCAGAGGACAGAACCTTGAGAAGACAGAAGACAGTCGGCTTGCGGCGCTTCGCGCCGGAATGAGGAACGAAAAACCGAGCGCTCGGTTTCTCTGTCTTCTGTCCTCTCCAGCCTCTGTCCTCTGAACCCGATCGCTCGGTTTTTCGTCCATCA
>JAITAJ010000130.1 GCA_031284185.1 Accumulibacter sp.
TGGTCTATTTCCAGGAGGCTGGGATCAAGGCCTTGTAACGCCCGAAATGGGCCGAATCGCCGCTGTCCGAGGCGATTTGAGGCAAAAACGGGGCAACGCCGCCGGAAAGCGGTGATTGGTCAAAGAAATTGCGCCAGGTTCGCTCTCGAACATCATTGCGTAGCAGGATTCGTTGAAAATATTGGGTTATTCGAGATGCTCATTTGTTGCTCTCTAGGCCATCCGCCATTCCCCAATCAGTGAGCGCGATGCAATGCTTGGGCATGTGTTCCAGCGCAATGTATGGTGTGGCGGCTTCGATTTCTTCGGGTTGTACGCTTCGGCGCGGATGTTCCGCAACATCGCCAAGCGTCCCAACCCGCCACCCCTTCGGAATCAAGCCCGATTCCGACTCTCGCAAAT
Source organism: Accumulibacter sp. (assembly GCA_031284185.1). Lineage (GTDB taxonomy): Bacteria > Pseudomonadota > Gammaproteobacteria > Burkholderiales > Rhodocyclaceae > Propionivibrio. The sequence continues at coordinate 403 of JAITAJ010000130.1, forward strand.
CTTCCGCCGCAACGCCGGCGAAATCCACGAACCACGACTTGAACAGGGCGCGGGCCATCGCTTCCAGCGTCTGGTTCATGCGCCGGTTGAGTTCGATCTTGTCGTCCAGCGTACCGAGGATGCGGGCGATGGCGCGTTGTTCGGGGAGAGGCGGAAGCGGTATCTCTAGCTTCGACAAATCGCTACCAGCGATTCCAGCTACTGCGACTTGACGACGAATCGTATCCAATGCGTGAAATCCGTTCGGCGAGTTGAAGAAATAGTAAAGGTAAAGCGAATCCACCTTTGACTCATCTGGTCGCGCCTGGATGATCGATGACTCAAACGTTGTTGCTTCGTCCAAATCCAGAACAACGCTGCATTTTCCCGCCTCCTTTGCCGTTAGGGATCGACGGGCGAAAATCAATTCGCCTTCCGTGAGTAGAAAGCGGTTTGTTTCTGATTGATTCAACTCAACGCGCTTCATGGAAACAGAACGCAATCTTGGGTAGGCAAGCAACTCTCCCATGTTTACAATCTTTACGCCATGTCCATGAAATTCTTTTGCCTTGTATACTCCGTTGCGAGCAGGCTCGGCGAGCAATTTCCCGAAAGCAACTCTGCGCCATTCTCCCGCAACACCCAAGCCATGCGGCGCTTCCTGCACGACAACCCTGTCCTTCTCGATAATTTTCCGGAAATCCCTGCTGATGACCGACCAGTCGACCACGTCCACCTTCCACGGCAAATCCGATTCGGAAAAGTCTTCCCGCAATGCGCCCAACGTGCCGAAATCCAGCGGTTTGCCTGTCTGGACGCACAAATCGAGATCGGAATAGTCTTTTGCCGTCCATTTGGCGCGTGAACCGAAGGCCCACACTTCGTATTGCGGCACATGTTTTTGCAGGATGCCGCGCACAATATCCAGATGATCGGGGCGAATATCCACTAAAGGTGCTGTATCGCTCACGCCAAGCGTTCCTTCAGCTTTGCAGCAAGGTAATACACTTCTTCCAGAAAGGTGAGGATACCGGCGGCCACTTCCAACGCGACATCTTCGTCGTAGGTATGGCTGGTCTTGCTGCGCATGTCACGGTATTGCTTCCACGCAGGCCAATCACGCAACAGCAAGCCTTGTTCATTTCCGGTGCGGATTAGGTCTTGAAAGGTCATTTGCTCAAACTGTTCAGGCGTTGGAGAGGCATATTCCAGAAAACGCTTGAGCATCCTGTGGCTGATTTCGTAGGTGAACTCGAAGCGTTGAATCAGGCCATCGCGGATCTGCGTGTCGCTAATGTTCTGCTGATAACGTATCCAGCCTTCGTTCAACCGCTGAATGGCTCGCTCCAGCGGGCCGATGTCAGGTTTTTCGTCTGCCATTGATACTCTCCGGTCAGAAACCAAGTTTCTTCAAGTTGACTTCGATTGCTTTATCGAGCTTATCTGCTTCGGCTTGCTGCTCGCGCCACAGCGTTGCGAGGCGCCGCATTTTTTCCTCGAACGGTTCGCCATCGTTCGCCTGCGCCGCCGCGCCGACGTAACGCCCCGGCGTGAGCACATGGCCGTGCTTGCGGATTTCATCCAGCGAAGCGGATTTGCAGAAGCCGTGCACGTTCGCGTAGCCGCCTGCCTCTTTCTCGCCGCGCCAGGCGTGATAGGCGGCGGCGATTCTGCCGATTTCTTCGTCGCTGAGTTCGCGCCGCGTGCGATCCACCAGCGTGCCCATTTTGCGCGCGTCGATGAACAGCACTTCGCCGCGCCGGTCGCGCAGCCGGGTATTCTTCACCAGCCCATTGCTGCGGTCTTTCGCCAGAATCCACAGGCAGGCGGGAATCTGCGTGGAGTAGAACAACTGGCCGGGCAGCGCGACCATGCAATCCACCGCGCCGGTTTCGATCATCGCGCGGCGGATGTCGCCTTCGCCTGATTGCTGCGAACTCATCGAGCCGTTCGCCAGCACCACGCCCGCGAAGCCGCGCGGCGCGAGGTGGTGAAAGATATGTTGCAGCCACGCATAGTTGGCGTTGCCCACGGGCGGCGGGCCGAATTTCCAGCGCACGTCGTCGCGCAGACGCTCGCCGCCCCAGTCGGAGATGTTGAACGGCGGGTTGGCGAGGATGAAGTCGGCCTTGAGATCGCGCAGTTCGTCCTTGTGGAAGCTGCCTTCGTTGTTCCACTGGATGTCCGAATCGATGCCGCGCACGGCGAGGTTCATTTTGCACAGCCGCCAGGTGGTGTAGTTGCTCTCCTGTCCGTAGATGGCGATGTCGCCGATGCGCCCGCCATGCTCGGCGACGAATTTCTCACTCTGCACGAACATCCCGCCGCTGCCGCAGCAGGGGTCATAGACGCGCCCGTTGTACGGCTCCAGCATTTCGACCAGCGCGCGCACCACGGAGCGCGGCGTGTAGAACTCGCCGCCGCGCTTGCCTTCCGCGCCCGCGAACTGGCCGAGAAAGTATTCATAGACGCGGCCCAGCACGTCCTTCGATTTGTCGTTGCCCTCGTTCAGCGCGATGCCGGAAATCAGGTCGATGAGTTCGCCCAGCATCACCTTGTTGAGCGCGGGGCGGGCGTAGTCCTTGGGTAGCACGCCCTTGAGCGATGGGTTATCCTTTTCGATGGCGCGCATGGCATCGTCGATCGACGTGCCGATGCTGCTCTGCCTGGCGTTGGCTTGCAGATGCGACCAGCGGGCCTCCCTGGGCACCCAGAAGATGTCGTCGGCGAGGTATTCGTCCCTGTCCTCGGCGGCGGCGGCATCTTCGGCCAAGAGTTGCGCATGGCGCGCCTCGAAGGCGTCGGAGAGGTATTTGAGGAAGATCAGGCCCAGCGCGACGTGCTTGTAGTCGCTGGGTTCCATGTTGCCGCGCAGCTTGTCGGCGGCCTTGAAGAGTTCCGCCTCGAAGCCGAGATTGCCGCCGTTGTTGCCGGTTTGTGCCATTGTTTCGTTTCCTATCCTGTGTGCCTGCCGGATCGTTCAGCGCGGCCAGGCCCGGTTTTCCCAGGACGGCGCCGCCGCCACCGCCGCCATCGACGGGAGCTTGACCGGCGGCGGGACGGCTCCGATCCCCAAGACGACGGATGCCACGATGCCGCGTTTCATGTCGGGTGGAAGATGATCGGGAGTTTATCAGGCGGTCGTGCGGGCAGAGGCGGTCCGGGGCATCGGGTTTCGTTTGGCTCCCGCGCCGAACGGCGCGGAAACCCTGAGCGGAATGATATCTTGCATTCCGGCGGGAACGACGCCATTTTCGATGAATGTGGCGCTCTGAAGGATCGTGGGAATGGAGTCTCGTATGAAATACAAGGATTATTATCGGGTACTTGGCGTGGCGCCCGGGGCGACGGCGGATGAGATGAAGAAAGCCTTCCGCAGACTGGCGCGCAAATACCACCCGGATGTTTCCAGGGAAGCGGATGCCGAGCAACGCATGAAGGAGATCAACGAGGCCTACATGACGCTCTCCGACCCCGAGCGGCGCGCGGCCTACGATCGACTTGGCAGCGCTCGCCGCCCGGGTGAGGATTCCCAGCCGCCGCCCGATTGGGATGCCGGTTTCGGGTTCTCCACGCATGGCGGTTTTTCATCGGGAGACATGGCTGATTTCAGCAAATTTTTCGCGCAGTCGTTCAGCCGGATGGACGCGCCCAAGGGGGCCGGCTTTCGCGCCCGCCGCCCGGGAAGTGGATTTCAGGCTCGGGGAGAGAATCATCACGCCAAGGTATTCCTCACCGTCGAAGAAGCCTTTCACGGCGTGATCCGTCCGCTTTCCCTGCGCGTACCGAAAATCGACGGCGAGGGCCGGGTGACGATCGGGGATCGGACGCTCGAGGTCAAGATACCGGCGGGCGTGCGCGAAGGCCAGGTCATCCGTCTGGCCGGACAAGGCGTTCCGGGCCGTGACGGCGCGCCCGCCGGGGATATGCTGCTGGAAGTGCGTTTCCAGCCACACGCGCGTTTTCGCGTCGACGGGCGCGACCTCACCGTCGATCTGCCGATGGCGCCGTGGGAGGCGGCGCTGGGCGCCGTCGTCCCGGTGGAATTACCGGGCGGGCCGCTCGATGTGCGTATTCCAGCCGGCGCGCGGAGCGGCGCTGCCTTGCGCCTGCGTGGCAAGGGCATTCCCGGCGATCCGCCCGGCGACGTGATCCTGGTTCTGCGGATCGTGCTGCCGCCGGCGGATACGCCGAAGGCGCGCGAATTCTATGCCGCCATGTCGCGGGAGCTGAAATTCGATCCGCGCTGCTCGTCAAGGCGCTGAACCATGCGCGATGATGAAATTCCGATGTCACCCTGATGGGCGAGAGCGATCTGGCAGACACTCGAACAGATGACGCCGGTATGCCGGGTCGAAACCGGATGGCTGGCTCGCCATCTCGGCGAGGGCCTGTCTCCCCATGCCGAAAGCGTGGCCGGAAGATGGCGCTCTTCCGGCGCCTGCGCGACACCGAACTTCGGACGAGGAAGCGGGCGGCCAAGAGGAAAATCCTGTTCCGCGTGTGTCCCGTTTCCGGGAAACGGCCCGTTCGCCGATGCTTCACGCCGCGAACTCACTCGAACTCCCCGCTTATTCTTTGAGCGCCCTCAACTCGCGCTGGTAGCGCTGCCAGTTTCCCATGTAATGGCAGCTGCTGCCCGCGATCCAGACGACTTCCTCATCGGTCAGCCGCCGCACGATGCGTCCCGGAGCGCCGACCACGAGCGAGCGTTCCGGGATGATCTTGCCTTCGGGAATCAACGTATTGGCGCCGATCAGGCACTGCTTGCCAATCACCGAACGGTTGAGCAGCGTGGCCCCCATGCCGATCAGGCAACCTTCACCGATGGCGCAACCGTGCAGGATGACGCCGTGGCCGACCGTGACGTTGCGTCCGACGTCGACCTGCAATCCGGCATCGGTATGCAGCACCGAGCCGTCCTGAACATTGCTGTTTTCACCGACGCGCAGCAGACCGATGTCCCCGCGCAGGGTGCACCCCCACCAGATCGACACGTTTTTTTCCAGATGAACCTGGCCGATCACCGAAGCGTTTGGAGCAATCCAGGTCTGCGGGTGGATGTTTGGCACGAGATCGCCGAGGGCATAGATGGGCATGGTATTCCAACCTGCTGAAAACGGGAAGG
>JAITAJ010000259.1 GCA_031284185.1 Accumulibacter sp.
GCCATCGTGCTGGACGGGCCGGCGATGCTGCCCAAGATTTCACAGGGCATCACCACGGTCATCATCGGTAACTGCGGCATCTCGCTCACGCCGCTGGTCACGAAGACCCCCATCGAGCCGCTCGGCCTGCTCGGCACGGAGCGTTTTTGCTTCGAGCGGCTCTCGGCCTATGCCGATGCCGTCGACGCCGCCCGGCCGGCGGTCAACGTCGCCGCGCTGATCGGCCACACGAGTCTGCGCGCCGCCGTCATGCCGCGCTTCGACCGGGCCGCCGGCGCCGATGAGCGCGCCGCGATGGCCGGTCTGTTGCGTCAGGCCATGGACGATGGCGCGCTCGGCCTGTCCTCCGGCGTTTTCTACGAGAACGCCTACGCCGCCGACGAGCGCGAACTGATCGAGATCGCCGCGACCGCCGCGCGGGCTGGCGGCGTCTTCACCACGCACATCCGCACGGAACTCGAAGGCATCCTGGACGCCATGCGGGAGGCCGCCCGCGTCGCCCGGCGGGGCCGTCTGCCGCTCATCTTCTCGCATCACAAGTGCTGCGGGCCGGCCAACTGGGGACGCGCGCCCGAAACCCTGGCGCTGATCGACCGTCTGGCCGCGCATCAGCCGGTCGGCCTCGACGTGTACCCCTATACCGCGGGATCGACGGTGCTGCGCGAGGATCTGGTCGATGGCATCATCGACGTCATCATCACCGGCTCGGTGCCGCACCCGGAGATGACCGGCAGGTCCTTGTCCGACATTGCCGGGGAGTGGGGCGTCGACCAGCGTGAAGCCTGCCGCCGCCTGATTCCCGGCGGCGCCTGTTACTTCCAGATGAGTGAGGAAGACGTGCGGCGCGTGCTGGCGCATCCGCGCGCGATGATCGGTTCCGACGGGCTGCCGCACGATCCGCGTCCGCATCCGCGTCTGTGGGGCACCTTTCCCCGCGTGCTCGGTCGTTACACCCGCGAGCTTGGACTCTTGCATCTGGAAAGCGCGGTATTCAAGATGACCGGTCTGCCCTCCGCGCAATTTTGTCTGGGCAAGCGCGGCACGCTTGCCGTCGGGCATCCTGCCGACGTCACCGTTTTCGACCCGCGACGCATCGGCGACCGCGCCACCTTCGCCGAACCGGAGCGGATCAGCGAAGGCGTGCGCCACGTGTTCGTGAACGGCGCCCTGAGCTATGAGGAGGACGCGCCCATACCGAATGCTCATTCGCGCAACGGGCGCTTTCTGAGGAGGTGACAGAGGACCGAGAGTTGAGAAGACAGGGTTCAGAGGACAGAGGTTTGAGAGGACAGAAGACAGAGAAGTTAGCGGCGCTGTCGCGCCGGACAAGATGAAAAAACCCATCGCTCGGTTTTTCCTCCCTCGCCCGGCGCGACAGCACCGCAAACTTTTCTGTCTTCTGTCTTCTGTCTTCTGTCTTCTCAAACCTCTGTCTACAGTCCAGCAATAGACACGAATTTCTTTACGGCAGTGACTGGCCGCTACTGGTCGCTACTGGTCAAGTACCACCTGCGCCTGTATTACCAGCAATGCGCGGCAAGTCAACTTCTTCAACGGCAATGCCGGTGGCGATGGTAAACCCTGTTCCTGCTCCGCTCGTTGTGTTCGCTACTTTCATCCAGGTTGATTGTTTGGTTATTTTTACCATCAATTTCAAAAAAATGAAAATTTCATATGGAAACAGAGAGAGGATGGTTTGATTGAAAGTGAAAAAGAATTTCTTGATGAATTCAACAGGACTTTAGAAATCACAAAAGAAGACAGCATTCATTCTCAGGGAGGTGGCAAGGGAACGGATGTCTTGTGCTCTTGAGTGTTCTGCGGAGTTTTCGGTGATGTTTTGTTGGTCGGTTATTCTTTCTTGTATATTGTCAAACAAATCATTTTTCGTGATTTCGGTTCATGGTTCTTTGATGAACCTTGAAATATCAAGAAGAATGTTATTTTTGTCTGCTCCTCAGTTGGGTAGTTGAGAGATTAAAAATTCAATTTCTTCTTTATCTTTTTCAGTTAGGCTTTCGTTGGAGTTTTCATTGAAAGTATCAAAAATTTCGTCAAGTCTGCTTTTTCCTATGGCTTCATTGACGGGTCAAACATCAAGGGGTTTGATATTTTCGTAATTCGCTTTTAACTGTTCCGTGGTTTCGTTGCGTTCGGATGATTGGATAACTTCATTTTCCATAATGATATTATATTATTTGTCCTCTTTGATACGTCGTTGTATCTCTTTTATAAGCTCGGCATTTTCTTTGCGTAATTTTTCAGTTCTTGCTTCTGTTGCTTGTATTCTTGCTCGTGTTGCTTGTGTATCGGCTTTAAGTTTTGCATTTTCAATTCTTTGCCCGCAAATGATAATCCTTGCCTTACGGGTTAAGTCTCCCGTGCATTCCACACCTAGCTTATCCACTTCATCAAGCATTGCGTCAAAATCCACGGGTGGATTGAGCTGGCTGGCTGATTCTCTGGCCTTGGCAAGCTGTTCAGGGCTAAGGTTGGGTCTGTCTGCCAGTGCCTGGCGGGTGATAAGCAGGCTGGACGCAGAGAGGAGAACCACGGCAACAAGGGCTTTGACGTTCATCTGGGTTTCTTCCGTGTTTTGTGGTGATGTGGTGCTTTCTTGGTACTGCTCCGGCGGAACACCATAGTCCGAAGGCTTGCCTTTGACAAGACACCATTGAAAAAACTCGGTGATAGGAGTCGATCACCAAGCGGGTTGAATACGGCAAAATTGTTTCATGAAATCCATATTGGAGCAAAAGAACAATTTTTATGGCAAATTTATGGCAAATGAACTGGAAATCTGATGCTCCCGCCCTGCTCGATCCGATGAGAGTGGCCGTCCGCGTGATGGATCTCCGATAGAATACCCTCCACGTGGAATACCGCCTCGCTGCCGATCGGCTTGCCGAGGTGGCCACGCGCCAGCGCGAGGATCAGCGCGTCCTGGCCGTAGCGTTTCTCGACCAGTTTCGGTGGCCTTCGTAGATTGCCCATTTTGCGCTCCATCTTCGCCATCCGTTCCGCCAGAACGCCGGATACCTTCCGGGGCCGCCTTTCGATGGACGACAAGCGCGGCGACACGGCCATGCTTCGATCTGGCGCATGGGGTTCTGGCGGGCGCAGGCGACTTTCGCCGATTTTCAGAAAAGGAACGGACTCACATGATCATCCATGACGCGAAATTTCCGGGAACGCGCCTTCGCCGAATGCGCCGGGATGATTTTTCCCGACGCCTGATGCGTGAATCGACACTCACCGTCGACGACCTGATTTACCCCGTGTTCGTGCTCGACGGGAAAAACCGGGTGGAGCCGGTGGCTTCCATGCCCGGCATCGAGCGGCAAAGTCTCGATCGCCTGCTGGCGACGGCGGAGCGGGCATCCAGACTCGGCATCCCGGCGCTGGCGCTTTTCCCGGTCGTCGATCCGTCGCTCAGGACGTTCGGCGCGCAGGAGGCATGGAATCCCGACGGGCTGATCCCCCGCGCGGTGGCCGCGCTGAAAAGGGAGTTCCCGGCGCTCGGCGTGATCACCGATGTGGCGCTCGATCCCTATACCAGCCACGGTCAGGACGGATTGATCGCCGCCGGCGATCAGCGCGCCTACGTACTCAACGATGAGACCATCGAGGCGCTGGAAAAGCAGGCGCTCACCCACGCGCGCGCCGGCGCCGACGTGGTGGCGCCCTCCGACATGATGGACGGGCGCATTGGCCGCGTCCGCGCGGCGCTCGACCGGGAGGGGCTGATCCACACGCGGATCATGGCCTATTCCGCGAAATACGCGTCGAACTTCTATGGCCCCTTCCGCGACGCGGTGGGATCGGCGGCCACGCTCGGCAAGGGCGGCAAGTCTACCTACCAGATGGACCCGGCCAACACCGACGAAGCCTTGCGCGAAGTGGCGCTCGACCTGGCCGAAGGCGCCGATATGGTGATGGTCAAGCCGGGCCTGCCGTATCTCGACGTCGTTCGCCGGGTCAAGGACGAGTTTCGCGTACCGACCTGCGTCTACCAGGTGAGCGGCGAATATGCCATGCTCAGGGCAGCCGGGCAAAACGGCTGGCTCGACGAGAAATCCTGCGTTCTGGAGAGCCTGATGGCTTTCAAGCGCGCCGGCGCGGACGGGATACTGAGCTACTTCGCCCTGGACGCGGCAGCATGGATCGGGTTCAGAGGACAGATGACAGAGGACAGATGACAGAGGACAGATGACAGAGGAGCGAGCGGCGCTTCGCGCCGGAGTGAGGACGGAAAACCGGGAGATTGGTTTCTCTGTCTTCTGTCTTCTCTAACCGCTGTCTTCTGTTATATCCAGCCATTTCTCTCCGTGCGCGTAGAAGACAGAAGACATAGGAGCGAGCGGCGCTTCGCGCCGGAGTGAGGACGGAAAACCGGGAGATTGGTTTCTCTGT
>JAITAJ010000142.1 GCA_031284185.1 Accumulibacter sp.
ATCAAGCCTCTGTCCTCTGAAATGCTTCGCGCCGGATGAGAGACGAAAACCCGAGCGCTCGGATTTTCTGTCTTCTGTCTTCTCAAGCCTCTGTCCTCTGTCAAGCCTCTGTCCTCTGAAATGAACGCCGCGCGCCGCATCGCCCTGTTCGAACGCCTGAAGGCGGCCAATCCGGCGCCGGCCACCGAGCTCGAATACGCTTCGCCGTTCCAGTTGCTGATCGCCGTCATCCTCTCGGCGCAGGCCACCGACAAGAGCGTCAATGCCGCCACGCCCCAACTGTTCGCCGACGCACCGGATCCGCGCGCGATACTCGCGCTCGGCGAAGAGCGCCTGGCCGGTTACATCAGACACATCGGCCTCTACCGGACCAAATCGAAGAACATCATCGCCACTTGCCGGCTGTTGCTCGATCGGTACGGCGGCGAAGTGCCGCGCGAGCGCGCGGCGCTGGAGACCTTGCCCGGCGTCGGACGCAAGACCGCCAACGTGGTGCTCAACACGGCCTTCGGCGAGCCGACCATCGCCGTCGATACGCATATCTTCCGCGTCGCCAACCGCACCGGGCTGGCGCCCGGAAAAACGCCGCTGGCGGTCGAACTCGGCCTGCTGAAGGCGGTTCCGCCGGACTACCGGAAAGACGCCCATCACTGGCTGATCCTGCATGGCCGCTACGTCTGCAAGGCGCGCAAGCCGGAATGCGGGCGCTGCGTGATGGCCGATTTCTGCGCCTTTCGGAAAACAGAAGACAGAAAACGGAAGACGGAATAATATGCGACGCCTAGCTTCGGCAGGGGACGGCTTCCCCTCCCCTGTCTTCTGATTCGGGATACTTCATGCAATTCGCTTCGGAAATTCTGTCCAACGCCGAGATTTCTCCCGCTTACTGGCGCGTTCGCCTGACCGCCCCGCGGGAATTCATCGGCGCCCGGCCCGGCCAGTTCGTCATGGTGCGTGTCGCTCCCGGCATCGACCCGCTGCTGCGCCGGCCGCTGGCCATTTTCGACGTCGGCCCGGCGGCCGGCGACGCTCCGGCCTGGTTCGAGATGCTGTACAAGGTCGTCGGCAAGGGAACGGCCATGCTGTCGGCCTTGCGCGAGAGCGACGGCGTGGACATCCTCGGCCCGCTGGGCACGGGCTTCGACCTGGGCGACGACGACAGGGAAAAACTGCTCGTCGGCGGCGGCGTCGGTCTCGCGCCGCTGCACCTGCTGGCCACGGCTCTTGCCAGGCGCAAGTCGCCGGTACGCCTGTTCGCCGGTGGCCGCACGCGCGGCGACCTGCTGTGCATCGACGAGTTCGAGGCTCTCGGCGTGGAATGTCACTGCGCCACCGAAGACGGCTCGTTCGGTGCCCGGGGCCTGGTCACCACGGCCCTCGTTCGCCATCTCGATGCGTTCGATGGCAAGGCCGCGCTCTACGCCTGCGGCCCGGACGGCATGTTGCGCGCGCTGGCCAGGATCGCCGCCGGGCGGGCGCTGCCTTGCCAGGTCTCGCTCGAAGGCCGCATGGCCTGTGGCGTCGGCGCCTGCCTCGGCTGCGTCACCGCCGGGCGGGAACACTCGGCGCAAACCCCGGACTATCGCCGCCTATGTGTCGAAGGGCCGGTTTTTGAATCCAGCGAACTCAAGTGGGGAGATTGAACATGACGGCGGCGCGAATGGGGGTCTCCCTGGCCGGGATCGAGCTGCGCAACCCGGTGATGACGGCTTCCGGGACCTTCGGCTATGGCGAGGAATTTTCCGCCTGCGTCGATCTCGAACGCCTGGGCGCCTTCGTCACCAAGGGGCTGTCGATGCGTCCGCGGGCCGGCAATCCCACGCCGCGCATCGTCGAGACGCCCGCCGGGATGCTCAACGCCATCGGTTTGCAGAACATCGGCATCGACGCCTTCATCGAAAAGAAACTGCCCTTCATTCGTTCGGTCAACACGCCGTGCATCGTCAATTTCTTTGGCGACACCGTCGAGGAATACGCTGAGATGGCCCGGCGGCTCGGCGAGATACCGGAGATTGCCGCGCTCGAAATGAACATTTCCTGCCCCAACGTCAAGCACGGCGGCATCGTTTTCGGCAGCGATCCGGCAAGCGCCGCCGAGGTCGTCGCCGCTTGCCGCGAGGCGACCGGGAAGCCCTTGATCGTCAAGCTCTCGCCCAACGTCACCGACATCGTGTCCATGGCCGGGGCCTGCGCCGACGCCGGCGCCGACGCGCTGTCGATGATCAACACCCTGATCGGCATGGCGATCGACCTGGACAATCGCCGCCCGGCCCTGGCCAATGTCACCGGCGGCCTGTCCGGACCGGCGATCAAGCCGGTCGCCCTGCGCATGGTCTGGGCCGTGGCCCGCGCCGTGAAACTGCCGGTCATCGGCATCGGCGGCATCGCCAGCGCGACCGACGCGATCGAATTCATCCTCGCCGGCGCCACGGCGGTACAGGTCGGCACCGCCAGCTTCATCACGCCGGACGCGGCGCAACGGATATCCGAAGACATGGAAAGCTGGATGCGCCGTCAGGGCGAGAGCGACATCCGCAATCTGATCGGCGCTCTGCGGGTCTGAAACATCCATGTTCAATCCTTCCCGCGAACAGGTCCGCCACTTTTTCCGCGAATCCTGGCGCAAGCATCGTGAACGCCTGATCCTCGAAGGCGCCGAGGCCACGGCGGCCGATCTGATCGCCGAACATCCCGAGTACCACGCCCTGCTGGAGAATCTGCCGGCGGCGATCGAACAGGAGTTCGTGCCCGAGGATGGGCGGCTCAACCCCTTCCTGCACCTGTCGCTGCACCTGGCCGTCGCCGAACAGATCGGTATCGATCAGCCGCGCGGTATCGAGGCGGCGTATCTTGCCCTGCGCCGGACGCGGGAAGCGCACGACGCCGAGCACGCGATCATGGAATGTCTCGGCGAAACGCTCTGGCGCGCGCAACGCGGCGACGCGCCGATGGACGGCGAAGCCTACCTCGACCGCGTCCGGCGCGAGCTAGGCTGATCGGTGGCGGCTTGCGTCCGCGGCAATGCGGCATTAAGCTGTCCCGAATGGTTTTTCCGAGTTTTCCGAGACGATAGAGGCCCCTCATGAAAATCCTGATTGCCGACAAAGTATCCGCAAAGATGCTTGCCGATCTCCAGGCCCTGGGCGGCGAGCTCACGCTCGCCGCCGATCTGTCCGCCGACGCGCTGCCTTCGGCGATCGCCGGCGTGGAAATCCTGATCGTCCGCTCCAAACGGGTCAGCGCCGCGACGATCGAAGCGGGAAGCGCGTTGTCGCTGATCGTCCGCGCCGGCGCCGGCGTCAACACCATCGACATCGGGAAGGCCAGCGAAAGGGGCATCTACGTCGCCAACTGTCCGGGCAGAAACACCGATGCCGTCGCCGAACTGGCGATCGGTCTCCTGATCGCCGCCGACCGCCGCATTCCCGAAGCGCTGATCGATCTGCGCGCCGGCCAGTGGCGCAAGAAGGAATACGGCAAGGCGCGCGGGCTGAAAGGCCGCACGCTCGGCATCGTCGGCCTGGGCAGCATCGGCTGCGCCGTCGCCCGTCGCGCGCTCGGTCTGGAAATGAACGTCGTCGGCTGGTCGCGCAGCCTGACGCCGGCCCGGGCCAAGGCGCTCGCCATCGGTCACTGCGCGACGCTCGACGAGCTGGCCGACGCCGCCGACGCCGTCAGCGTCCACCTCGCGCTGTCCGGTGACACGCGCAACCTGATCGGTAGCGCCTTTTTTTCACGCCTCAAAAAGGGAAGCCTGTTCGTCAACACCGCGCGCAGCGAGGTCGTCGACGGCGCCGCGTTCAGAGAAGCGCTCGCTTCCGGGAAAATCCGCGCCGCGCTCGACGTATTCGAGAACGAGCCTGCGAGTGGCGAAGCGCCGTTTGCCGACGTGGAACTCGTCGATCGGCTTGCCGCCGCATCGCCGCACATCGGCGCCTCCACCGATCAGGCCGAGGAAGCCATCGCCGCGGAAACCGTGCGTGTGGTGAAGACCTTTCTGGAAACCGGCAGGCCGGCCAACGCGGTCAACCCGCGCCGGCTGCACAGCGGTGTGCCGCTGGTCATCCGCCATTACAATCGCGTCGGCGTCCTTGCCGGTGTGCTCGGCGAACTGCGCGCCGAAGGCATCAACATCGAGGAAATGGAAAACACCATCTTTGAAGGCGAACTGGCCGCGAGCTGCGCGTTGGTGCTCGACAAGACGCCATCCGAAGCCTTGCTGCAGCGCATTGCCGGGGCCGAGCACATCATTCAGGCGGCGCTGAAATAAGAGACGGACGAACGGATGATTCGCCGGGTGCGCGCGTTGCTCGCATCCTCGATCTCCGTTCTCTGGAACGCTCCGCGCCTGATAGAATAGGCGCCCCGTTCGATTGATTCCAGGTCCCCGGAAATGCCTGAAAACTTGCAGGAACATGGCTGTCGCATTTACGGCATCAAGAACTGCGACACCATGAGGAAAGCCTTTGTCTGGCTGAAAGCCCAGGGGGTGGCTCATGAATTCGTCGACTACAGGAAGCCCGGCGTCGCCGAGGCGCGTCTGCCCGACTGGAACCGGCGCGTCGGCTGGGAAATGCTGCTCAACACGCGCGGACTGACGTGGAAGAAACTCACCGATGACGAACGCGCCCATGTCGACGAGGCCGGGGCGCTGGCGCTGATGGCGCGTTACCCGACGCTGATCAGGCGTCCGCTGCTCGATACCGGGAAACATCTGCTGGTCGGCTTCGACGCCGAGCGTTACGCCAGGGAGCTTTGCTCATGAGTGATTCCGTGCGGCGTTTTCTGTTCGACGACCTCGACATCCGCGGTACCGTACTGCGGCTCGACACCGTCTGGCAGCGACTGATGTCGGGACGCGCCTATCCCGCGCCGGTGGTCGATCTGCTCGGTCAGATGACCGCGACCACCGCGCTGCTGGCCGACAATCTCAAGTACCCGGGCCGCCTGACCGTCCAGTTGCACGGCGACGGCCCGATATCGCGGTTGGTGATCGATTGCAGCCAGCAGTTGAACCTGCGCTGCATGGCGCATCATGCCGAAGGCATCACCGCCGCGTCGGCGGCCGATCTGCTCGGGCATGGCCGCCTGCTGCTTTCACTGGACATACCCGAACAGCGCCAGCCCTATCAGAGCATCGTACCGCTCGAAGGGAAAACGGTCGCCGAAGTTTTCGAGCACTATCTGCGTCGTTCCGAGCAGGTGGCCTCGCGTTTTTTCCTCGCCGCCTCGCCGTCCGGCGCCGCCGGCCTGTACGTGCAAAAGATGCCCGCCACCGACCAGCGCGACGCGGACGGATGGGCGCGCATCGAAGCCCTGGCTTCCACCGTGAAGCCCGAGGAATTGCTCGGGCTGAGCGGCGAGGAGCTGCTGATCCGCCTGTTCCCCGAGGAAACCGTGCGCCTGTTCGAAGCGCGCGCGCCGACCCACGACTACCCGCTGAACCCGGAGATGGTATGTAACATGCTGCTCTCACTGGGGCGCGAGGATGTCTATGCCAATCTCAGGAAAAACGGCGTCATCGTCGTCCACGACGAGCTTTCCAACCACAAATACCGATTCGTCAAGGATGACATCGATCGCCTGTTCAGCCGCACGCCGGAAACGCCGAAATCGGTACATTGATAAGCTCCATCCGTCTTTCTCACACAACACCTCGGGAGAACGCCTTGAAACGAAAGAACATCCTTGCCGCCGCTGTGGTGGTGGTCGCGCTTGCCGCCGGATACCCGGCCTCTTCCTGGTATTTCGGCAGGCAGATCGAGACCGCGCACCGTCAGATAATCGACACGCAGATCGCGGTGCTGCCTTACGTCAAGCTGATCCGTTACGATTACGAACGTGGCTTGTTCAAGGCGAATGAAACGATCACCGTCGAGATTCCCCACGGCCTCCTGACGAGAGGCCGCGCGGATTCCGAGCCTTTGCGCATCACTTTGAAGAACCTCATCCAGCATGGGCCGTTTCCGGGGTTTTCCGCCTTTGGCGCCGGGCGTGCCGAAAGCGTCGTCGAATTCGACGAGGAAATCCAGAAGAAGGTGCTGGAAGCCTTTGGCGGCAAACCGGCGGCGGAAATTCGGACCCTGTATGATTTTGGCGGCGGCGGACGTTCCACGCTCACCAGTCCGGCATTCCGGGTGACCTTGCCCGGCGGGACGGAAGATTCGCAGGTCACGCTCTCGGGTGAGGGGCTGGAATTGTCCGGCGAGTTCGCCCGGGGCATGACGCAGTATTCGACGCGCGGCGACGCCCCACGCTTCGAGGTGGTCGATCGGGAAGGCCGGCGGATGGTGCTGACCGGACTCAAGATCGATGCCCAGCACCAGCGCCTGTTTCCCGATGAGCTGATTTTCGTCGGCTCGCAGCGATTCTCGCTGGACGGGCTGGAGATCGATCCGGGTCCGAACGAGGGTGAGGATGAACTGCCGAAGTTCGCGCTCAAGGAACTCAAGTATGACGTGCAGGCCCAGGCGTCCGGCGAGTTCGTCGACGAGAGCGCGCGGATCGGCGCCGCCGGACTGCGGATCGGCGAGCAGGAACATGGTCCGGTTGCTTACGATTTCTCCCTGAAGCACCTGCATGCCCGCACGCTGGGGACGCTCACCCGCAAGCTGTTGGCGATGGATCCGGAAGTGCTGCGGAACCAGGAACAGCTGCCCAAGGCCCTGGAGCCGATGAAAGCCGATTTCGTCGCCTTGGCGGTCAATGGCGCCATTCTGTCGATCGACCGCGTCACCTTCCGTCTGCCCGAGGGCGAAGTCAGCTTCAATGCCAGTTTCAGGATGAACGACGGCAAGGCCGAGGATTTCAACAATCCGCTGAGGCTGTTCGGAAAGCTCGATACCACCGCCGAGCTGGTACTGCCGGGCAAGTCGATCGGCGCGCTCCTGAGCAACATCGACGCGGAGGATGAGGAAAAAGCGAAAAATCGCGCCGAGGCCGCCGACGAAATCATCGCCAAGCTCGTGCGGCAGGACTACGTCACGGACGACAACGGCATTCTCGGTGTCCGGCTCATCTTCAGCAAAGGCCAACTCCTGCTCAACGACAAACCGTTCAACCCGATGGATCTCCTGAAGCAGTAGCTAGTCAGAAGACAGGGGACAGAAGACAGGGGACAGAAGACAGAGGACAGAAGACAGAGGACAGATCGGCTTGCGGCGCTTCGCGCCGGGCGAGATGGAAAAACCGAGCGCTCGGTTTCTCTGTCTTCTGTCTTCTCAAGCCTCTGTCCTCTGAACCCGAGCACTCGGTTTTTCGTTCTCACTCCGGTGCGAAGCGCCGCAAGTTCTTCTGTCATCTGTCTTCTCAAGCCTCTGTCCTCTGAATCTTCTGTCTTCTCAAGCCTCTGTCCTCTGAACCCGCCATAGCGACGTCGTCTCCGCCGCGCGGGCGGCATGGAGCGGATCGTTCGGGTCGGTGGCCTTGGCATGCGTCGGGCGCACGTCGTGCCGGCCCAGAATCTGGAGGCCGGCTTCTTCGATCCATGTCAACAGGGTTTCGCGCGAGCGCAGTTTCAAATGCTCGGCAAGATCGGAAAGAATCAGCCAGCCTTCTCCGCCCGCTTCGAGATGTTCGCCGAGTCCGGCGAGAAAGCCGCGTAACATGCGGCTGTCCGCATCGTAAACGGCGTGTTCGAGCGCCGAACTTGGCTTGCCCGGTATCCACGGCGGATTGCAGACGATCAGCGGCGCGCGGCCCGGCGGAAACAGGTCGGCCCGGATGGGTTCGATCGAGCCGCCCAGGCCCAGCCTTTCGACGTTGTCTCGAATACAGGCCAGCGCGCGTTCGTCCAGATCGGTCGCCACCACGCGCCGGATGCCGCGCCTTGCCAGAACCGCCGCCAGCACGCCCGTGCCGGCGCCGATGTCGAAGGCCAGACTGTCGATCGCCGCCGCCGCGGGCAAGCGAGCCTCGCCCACCAGGCTCACGTATTCGCCACGCACCGGCGAAAATACGCCGTAATGCGGGTGAATGCGCCCTCCCAACGCCGGAATGAACACGCCCTTCCTGCGCCACTCGCGCGCGCCGATCAGTCCGAGCAGTTCGCGCAAGGACATGGCATACGCTTTGCCGCATTCGCCGAGCGCTTCCTCGCAGGCATCGGACACGTCGGGCGCGCGACGCAAGGGGATGACGTGACCGGCGTCGAACGGAATCAGCAGCCGACCGAGGATACGCGCCCGCTGCGCCTGGAACATGCGCTTGCGGTGAAAGGCTTCCGGGAATTCCACGCGGGAGCGGTCGCTTTCGCCGCGCGCTTTCCGGTCGATGCGCCGGCTCAGAGCCTGCAACATCTGCCGGGCATTCTGGAAGTCGCCGCGCCAGAGCAAGGCCGTGCCTTCACAGGCCAGACGATAGGCGGCGTCCGCCGTCAGGGCGTCGGCGGCGGGATGCACGCGACGCGGCGCCGCAATGCCTCCCGGCGAACACCAACGCATGGCACGCGCGACGCCCGCTTCCTGCCATTCGATCATCGGCGCCGCGCGCGACGCTTCCGCCGTTGTCACGGCGTTCCCGTCGAATCCGGTTGCAGCGCCTTTTTCAGGAACGGAAAATACACATGATCATCGGTCAGCATGTGTTGCACCACACCGTTCCACTCCACGAACGAAACCAGATCATCCATCGACAATTCACGCGCGATGGCCAGGCGGTGCAGATTTTGCAGACGAGCGAGCAGGGCGCGATGCTTCCGGCGATGCGTGTCGAGCCCCGGATAACCCAGATGCGACAGCAAAGACTCCTCATACGTCAGATGCACGGACAGGTCGGCCACGAACTTGTCGAGTATCGCCGGCATCTGGTCGAGCGAAAGACTTTTATCCTCGATGGCAAGGATGACCGAATTGCAGTACATGAAGAGGTCCTTGTGCTGCCGGTCGATGGTCTCCTCGCCGCATTGGTAGGTATGCCGCCACATGACGGGTTCGCCGGCGCGGCTCTCGTTCTGGTTGTCGAGCATGTCATGCTCGATGTCCGCGGTGCTTCTGGCAAAGTAAA
>JAITAJ010000172.1 GCA_031284185.1 Accumulibacter sp.
GCCAGGGATCGGCCAATCGTCGTCTTGCCCGCGCCCATCAGGCCGACCAGATAGATGTTTTCAGAGAACTTGTCCACTTGGCTATTTTACCGCGGGGCCTGGACGCGAATGGCCGGCAAAAAAAAACCGGCCTTCGCCGGTTTTTTCCGCTCCTCCTCTCATCGAAGCGCGAGTCCCTCGCTGACGATCCGGGGAGTGATGAAAACCAGCAATTCCGTCTTGTCATCGATCCATTCCCGGTTCTTGAAGAGCCAGCCGATATAGGGCAGATCGCCGAAGAAAGGCACCCGGTTGGTCGTGTCGGACAACTTCTGCGTATAGATGCCCCCAATGACCACCGTCCCCCCATTCTCCACCAGGACTTCGGTCTTGACGTGCTTGGTATCGATGGCGATTCCCGAAGAGGTTGGCAGGGCCGTATTCGGCGTGTCCTTGTTGATGTCGAGCGACATCGTCACCCGGCCGTCCGGCGTGATCTGCGGCTTCACCTTCAGGGACAGGTTGGCCTTGCGGAACGAAACGCTCGTGGCGCCCGAACTCGCCGCCTCCTGATAGGGAATCTCGACGCCCTGCTCGATGACCGCTTCGATCTGATTGGCGGTCATGACGCGCGGACTCGAAATGACCTTGCCCCTGCCGTCGGATTCAAGCGCGGATATCTCCAGATCCAGAAACCTGGTCATTTTCGAGTTGTACAGCGTGAACGCGAAGGCCGCCGGCGTGCTGGTCGACGACGTGGCGGGAAGATTCACCGAACCCATCCCCCCCAGGGTGCCGACGTGGGTGGAAGAATTGACCCACTCATTGGACCATCTCGTCGTCGTCGGCTGTGTGGTGAAGGTACTGCCCGCGTTCACGGATCCCGTCCCCAGGCGGACGCCGATGTTCTTGGCGAACGTATCGCCCGCTTCCACGATCCGCGCCTCGATCATCACCTGCCTGACCGGTATGTCCACCTTGGCGATCATCGCGCGCACGTCATCCAGGCGGTCCGGGGTATCCTGAACGAACAGGATGTTCGACCGGCTGTCGAGCAAGGCGCTGCCGCGCTTGGACAGAATCGTCTGCTTCGGGTCGGACAGCAGTTTCCTGACATCCTCGCCCTTGATGTAATTCATCTGGAAGCTCTCGGTGTGCAAGGGTTCCAGGTCTCCGATCTGGGATTTCGCCTCGAACTCCAGCTTCTCCTTGGTGGCGATTTCGTCACGCGGCGCGACGAGGATGACATTGCCGTTCTTGCGCATGTCCAATCCCTTTTGTTGCAGGATGATATCGAGCGCCTGATCCCAGGGCACGTCCTTCAGGATGAGCGTGATCGAGCCGCCCACCGAATCGCTGACCACCACGTTCAGGCCCGTGAATTCGCCGATCACCTGCAACAATCGCCGGACTTCGACGTTCTGGAAATTGAGTGACAGCTTGTCTCCCTGGTAGCCGCCCCGGCTTCCCTGAACCAGTTTGTTCGGATCCTCGATGATCGGCTTGACCTCGATGACGAACTGATTATCCGTCTGATAGGCGTTGTGTTCCCACATGCCCTTCGGCACGATGGTCATACGCGCGTTCGGCCCTTGCTGGACGGTGCTGACGGAGACGACCGGCGTGGCGAAGTCGGTGACGTCGAGCTTCTTGCGCAGCCCATCGGGGACGGTGACTCTGAGGAAATCGACGACCAGCGAGTGCCCTTGCTGACGGATGTCGATCCCGGAATTTGAATCGCTCATTTCCACCGAAATACGCGCTTCCCCATCCTTGCCGCGGCGAAACGTGACGTCCCGGAGGCTGTTTACCGCCGCCGCCGCCGCTTGCGAGAAATGTTCCACGGCCCGATCCACCCCGCCCTGCTGCCAGGCCCTGTTCGCGCTTGGCGTCAAGGCGAGGAGCAAGGCATTTCCTTCGAGGGTGGTCTCGTAGCTCATCGTTCGGCTCAGATTGAGCACGACCCGTGCCCGGCTATCGGACTGAACGATGTTCACGCTTCTCAGATCGCCCTCGTTGAAAGTCTGCGAGGCTTTCCCCGTGCCGTTCGTGGTATTGGGAAAATCCAGGGCGATGCGTGCCGGAGAAGCCACGCTGAAGCCGGACGGCGCCGCGGCCAGAGGTTCCCTGAACGTCAGCTTGAGGTTCAGAACGGCGCCCTGCTGAATCACCTTCATCGATTCGATGACGTTGGGCTGTGCCCCCGCCGCCGCCCAGGGCAGCATGACCAGAGCGGCAAGCCCGCATACGTAGTATCCGATCCGTTTCACTTCATTACCTCCTCTCCGGCTCCCAGCAAACGCAGGGAGCTAACTCGCTCGATCCAGTCACCCGCGGCGTCCTGAACGAGCTCCTTCAGAAGCACCTCCGATTCATTGACCTGGGTGATCACGCCGAAATTCTGGCCGAGATAATTGCCCGACCTGACCTGATACAAAGACTTGTCGGCCAGAATGATGGCATAGGCTTCGGTTTTCCGTGTCATCACGCCGACATATTTCAGCGATTCGAGCGGATACGATTCCAGCGGTTCGCGCGCCCGGTCGAAATCCGGCCGGACGCCGCCGCCGCCCTGTGTTCTTTCCGGGACGATCTTGGACGGCTTGAAGGGATCGACCAGATTCCCGACATCGTAGGCGACCGGCTCATAGGGCTTGACCTTGGGCAATGGCGAGACCTTTCCCTTGAGATCCCGGGAAGCCTCGATCATCCACTGAGCCAGGTCCTCATGCTCGCCGGTCGAGCACGCGGCCAGCAACGCGCAACAGGCAGGAAGCAGAAGTTTTCTCATTTCTTCCCACCTCGCGCGGCCTGTCCGGCCTTTTTCTTGGCGGCCAGCTCTTCCTCATC
>JAITAJ010000401.1 GCA_031284185.1 Accumulibacter sp.
AAATCCCGGAGCAAGGCGGACTGAAACATCGAATTCTCCACGACGAAAGCGGTGGATTCTAGCATGTGGCGCTTCCATCCCTCCGGCGAACGGACACCGCGACCTCCCTGGGGCGCCGGGCGCTCTTCACGGTTTCGCCGCGCAGTCGCCATCGGAGGCGACGAATCCATAGAGGAAAGCCCCCAGAATGCCGCCGACGATGGGCGCGACCCAGAACAGCCACAGTTGCGCCAGCGCCCAATCACCGACGAAGACGGCGACGGCGGTGCTGCGCGCCGGATTGACCGAGGTGTTGGTGACGGGGATGGAAATGAGGTGGATCAGCGTCAGACACAAGCCGATGGCGACGGGCGCGAAACCGGCCGGCGCGCGTTTATCGGTCGCGCCGGCGATGACGAAGAGGAAGATCGCCGTCATCACGATTTCGCAAACCAGCGCGGCGAAGAGCGAATAAGCGCCGGGCGAGTGTTCGCCGTAGCCGTTCGCGGCGAAGCCGCCAAGAGCGAAATCGCCCTTGCCGCTGGCGATCAGGTAGAGAACGGCGCCGGCGGCGATGCCCCCCAGCACCTGGGCGAGAACGTAAGGCAGTAAATCCCTGCCATTGAAACGGCCCGCCACGAAGAGCCCGACCGATACCGCCGGATTCAGGTGACAGCCGGAGATATGGCCGATGGCGAAAGCCATCGTCAGCACGGTCAGACCGAAGGCGAGCGACACCCCGACAAAGCCGATGCCGGTATCATGGAAGGCCGCGGCCAGAACCGCGCTGCCGCAGCCGCCGAGAACGAGCCAGAACGTGCCGATGAATTCGGCCATGTATTTTTTCATGGAAAACCTCCAGCGGCGGATCGATAAAAAAGGGCCTCACCGACCGGCGTATCCGCCAAATTACGCATTTCCGATGGGGTCGGGCGGCAAACGCCGTGGATTCTACTCCGCCTTCGTCGAGATTTCAGGACATGGAAAGCGCCAGGGGAAGGCCGATCGAATCAAAGCGTCATTCCGGCCAGCCCGGAACCCACGGAAAATCAGCCGGCGTTTCCCCGGAACCGTTTCCTCACAAACAGCGGACGCCCCATTTCCCAGCAAGCGATCCATGCGCTCGACCCGATGCTTCAAGGCCGCCTCTCCAGGAGGCCGCCGCGCCAACCCACTCGAACCCGATGGTAGCTCACTTGTGTTTGTCATACCATCCATGCGCTATCCCCCATTGCGGCATTCGGCGGATTCCAAACTGGAAAACATGGAATCAACATCAACAAAGCCAATCTTCCGAAAGCTGGATCTGGAATATTTCATAATCATTCGACTTCTCCGGCTCATTTTCCGACTCTTTCACCGCGCACTCCACCTTTCCATTCTTCCCATCTTTCTTCGCCGGAGATTTTCCGTTTTTTTACACAGAATTTTTATTTACTTATACGCCGGAATCCTGATTAGCTAATCAGAAAAAATTCGTTCCCACTCCCGGATGGAATAACGATAATCTACAAATAGCCAATCGGAGACAATAGATGATTGCCCTCGTAAAAACAAATTACCGAGACGAACCCTGTTTTGACGAAACGCTCGCCGAGCACCCGGATTTTCCGCGCCTCATCGCGCTCAAGATCGATGTCCAGCGCCGTGGCGTCAGCTATACCGAACGCGCTCAGAACGCCGTCGACCCGGAAATTCACCAGCTTCGCAGCCCTTATATTTTCGGTTCGCGCGACGGCGAGATCAAACCGCTGCCGGAATCGCTTCTCCTGCGCGATGGGACGACGATCCTCACCGACCCGACGCCGCTGGATCAAGACCCCTACATCGTCGACCACATTGACGGACGCTTCGCTCTCATCGACCGCGGCAAACTCCTCGAAACCGTCGAATTGTGGCCGAAACCAGCCTATTACGACAAGACGACGACGTCCGGCCTGCCGATGAGTCACATCGTCACCGCGC
Organism: Accumulibacter sp.; assembly: GCA_031284185.1. Classification (GTDB taxonomy): domain Bacteria; phylum Pseudomonadota; class Gammaproteobacteria; order Burkholderiales; family Rhodocyclaceae; genus Propionivibrio. Next base: position 1,945 of record JAITAJ010000401.1, read on the forward strand.
GCCCGCAGCGGCTCAACGTCTTTCAATCGAGTTTCTGTTACTTCTGGACCGAGGATCAAGGCTGCCGTTTTTGCGACATCGTCACGCATACAAAGCAACAGCGCAAGCAACTCGGCGTACCCAATCGCCTGCGTCCGGAAGATGTGCGTGAAACGGTCGCCGAGGCGATCAAGGAACCCGGTCGCTTCACGAATCTCTGTCTGACCGCCGGTTCGGTCATCAAGGGACCGCGCCTTTTCGACCACGAGGTCGATTTTTACGTCGAACTGCTCCAGGCAATCGGCGAAAATTTCAGGACGAAAAAATTTCCGAGCCAGTTGATCGCTTCGGCTTTCGACGAGGAACAGCTCGCCCGCCTGTATGAAGAGACAGGTCTGACGAGCTACACCAGCGACTTGGAGGTTTTCGGTGAGGAGCAGTTCGACTGGATATGTCCTGGCAAGGCGAAATGGGTCGGCTACAGGGAATGGCGCGACCGCCTGATCCGCGCCGTCGATATCTTCGGCCGGGGAAACGTCGGGACGGGCCTCGTCGGCGGTGTCGAACTCGCAAAACCTCACGGGTTCAAATCCGAAAAAGACGCGCTCGACTCGACGCTTTCGGAAGCGGAATATCTTGCCGAACGCGGCGTCACAACAGTTTACATCGTCTGGGTACCGCGTCCGGGATCGGCACTGTGCGGACAGAAAGCGCCCTCGCTTGATTATTACATCCGCTTGGCAAGAGGACTCCAGGACTTGCGCGTCAAATATGGCCTCCGCGTCGACTTCGACGATTACCGCCGCTGCGGAAACCATCCGGACAGCGACCTCGCGCGTCTGCAATAAGCCCCCCTCCCCCCGGATTGCGCGTCATGGGCGATGCCCTCATCCGGACGATATGAAAGGACAGATATGAGCATACCCCTGTGGGCCGAAACGCTCGAACTTCTCGGTGACCCGGATACCGTCAAGGTATTGGCCACCGTTGACGCGAACGGCGATCCTCATGCCGTCGTCAAGAAATCACTGCACGCGGCCGATGACGGAAAGATACATTTCCTGGAAATACTCGAAGCATCCGAGTCCAGCCGGAATCTGACGGCTTCACTCTGGTTCGACCGCCGCGTCGCAATCCTCCTCTTCGGGAAGGAAGGCCGCCAAGTGCAGATCAAGGGCAAACCCGTGAAATATCATATCAGCGGCCATCTTTTCCTTGACCATTATGTCAAGCTGCGCGAACGCTTGGGTGACGCCGATCTTGCCGGCGTCTGGGTCATCGATCCGGAAGAGATCATTGACGAAAGTTTTTCGGTGCGCGAAGCCCGCCACCGCGCGGAACATCCGTCTTTCATTCACCTCGATCGCATCGCGAAGCCACTTGGGGAAACAGGCGCATGAAAATCGTCCTGGTGCACCCCGCGTTTTTCGACAACAACGAATTCCGTAACCGATACAAGGATTACGTCGACTGGATCCGGGGCGGGAATCTTTATGTCGCGCCTTTCGAGCCACCCTTGGGCCTGGCTTACCTGGCCGCTCATGCGAAACGACAGGGGCACGACGTCACGCTGCTCGACATGCAGGCGCTCATGATGGACGGCGAAGCGCTCTCCAAGCGCCTCTTTGAAGAACGTCCGGATATTGTCGGCATCACGGCAATGACGCCGACGCTGCCCGAGGCGCTGCGTGTCGCCAAGCTCGCGCGCGGCGCGCTGCCGAACGCGAAAACCGTCCTCGGCGGCGTTCACCCGACGCTCGACCCCGATAGCGTCCTGCAAAGCCCGGATGTCGATTTCGTCATCCGCGGCGAGGGTGAAGAGGTCCTGTGCCGATT
>JAITAJ010000025.1 GCA_031284185.1 Accumulibacter sp.
CTTGCGCGTCTTCCGCCTGTGCTTCTCGAATCCATCTACCGTCGCAAATGTCTGCTGTCTCATCCTCTCCCCCTCTACAGACAACCCTCAACTCCTATTATGACTTGATAATTTCAACCATCTACTTCACTTATCCAGTGTTTCCCTAAGAATCATTGCTAATGAAAATATCCACGACTTTCAAACCATCCCCGCGCATCAGGGGGCGTTATGGTGCCAAAAGCGTCCTTGATCGCCAAGAAAAGACCATCGGCATCTGTTGCCTGACTGACATGGCACGCATTGTGCGGTTCCCGCGGCGCTTGGGCGAGCGGGCGTCTCCTTCTTTCCGTTCAGTTTCCCGCGCCAGCGCCCGCGGCGCGTTTTTCCGCTTCGGACTCCCAATCTCTTCGCGTGGCTGCCAAACGACCACCCGCCGCCGCCGTTTCGCTTCCTCCCTCTCCCGTCGGAAAGCCCTTCCCTGCGGCAACACCACGGATACCTCATGAGCATGGCGGCGCGAAGCGCCGCGTGACGGACTGTCTTCTGAACCCTGTCCTCTGAACTCTATTCTCTGTCTTCCGCTAATGTGGTTTAATTCCGTTCCATGATTGCCTCCCATCCTCCCTACGGTGAAGATTGCCGCTTTCCTCCGCGGACGATCGCGCTGATCGGCAAGTATCAAAGCCGTGAAATCGTGGAATCGCTGTCCCTGCTGGCAAAAAATTTCCAGGACCGGGGGCTTGAAGTGCTGGTCGAGGAGGCCACGGCGGGCCTCTCGGACGCGGGCGACGATCCGCGGCTCTGGACGCGCTGCGGCTATGCCGAGATCGGGGCGCGGGCCGACGTCGCCATCGTGCTGGGCGGCGACGGCACGATGCTCAACGCGGCGCGCCATCTGGCGCGCCATCGCGTGCCGCTGGTCGGCGTCAACCAGGGGCGCCTGGGATTCATGACCGACGTCGCCCGGATGGACATGCTGATCTGCGTGGATGACTTGCTGGCCGGCAGATTCACCGCCGAGCACCGGATGCTCTTGTCCGGGGAAATCGTGCGCAACGACCGGGTCGTCGCCTCCAATCTGGCGCTCAACGAGGTGGTGGTCGACAAGGGCGCCATCGGCCGCCTGATCGATTTCGATCTGTACGTCGACAACGAATTCCTCTACAACCTGCGTTCGGACGGAGTGATCGTGTCGACGCCGACCGGATCCACGGCCTATTCGCTCTCCGCCAACGGCCCCATTCTGCATCCGCAGGTCAACGGCATCGCGCTGGTGCCGCTTTGTCCGCATTCGCTGACCAATCGTCCGGTGCTCGTCGGCGACCGCAACACGATCGAAATCCGCATCGTGCGCGCCGACGATTCGCGGGCGCATTTCGATGGTCAGGTGACCTTCGACATGAAATCGGGTGATGCGATGCGCATCCGGCGCTCGGAGGATTCCGTGCGTTTTCTGCATCCTCCGGGCTACAGCTATTTCGCCATGCTGCGCGAAAAGCTGCACTGGAGCCGGCAGCCGACGACACGCTGACATGCTGCGACGCCTGACGATCCGCGATTTCGTTCTGGTCGACCGGCTGGAACTCGAATTCATGGCGGGGTTCGGCACGCTGACCGGCGAGACCGGCGCGGGCAAGTCGATCCTCGTCGATGCCCTGACCTTCGTCCTTGGCGAACGCGCCGACGCCGGGCTGATCCGCGCGGGCCGCGAGCGCGCCGAAGTCTCGGCCGAGTTCGCGCTGGACGATGCCTCCGCCGTAGACGCCTGGCTGCGCGACAAGGACCTGGATGGCGGCGATGGATTGCTGCTGCGGCGCGTGCTCGACGCGAGCGGGCGTTCCCGCGCCTATCTCAACGGCTCGCCGGCGACCGTTCATCAGTTGCGCGAGGTCTCCGAGCTGCTCGTCGACATTCACGGCCAACATGCGCACCAATCGCTGCTGCGCGCGGAAGCCCAGCGCCTGCTTCTCGACGCGCACGCTCGCCTGTGCGGATTGACGGGACAGGTGGCGGATGCCTGGCGCCAGTCGCGCGAGGCTCAGGATCGGTTGGAGTCCGCCCTGGCCGGCGCCGAAACCTTGGCCAAGGAGCGCGAGCAACTCGCATGGCAGGTGCGCGAACTCGAAACGCTGGGCTTTTCCGCCGAGGAGTGGCAAAACCTCGATGTCGAGCACCAACGGCTCTCGCACGCGGCGAGTCTGGTCGATGGCGCGCGTTTTTCCCTTGACGCGCTGGCCGAGGACGAGGTTTCGTGCGAGGCGCGGCTCGACGCGGCGCGCACGCGGCTGGACGATCTCTCGGGATTCGATCCGGCGCTCGCCGAAATCGCCATGCTGCTGCAATCGGCGCAGGCCGAACTCGGCGAGGCGATTTCCGCGCTGCGCCGTTACGCCGACCGTTTGGAACTCGACCCGGCCCGGCTGGGCGAGGTCGAACGGCGCATCGAAGCGGTCTTGGCTTGCGCGCGCAAGTATCGCGCGTCTCCCGGCGCCTTGCCCGGATTGCTGGCGGATTGGCGGGAACGCCTGTCGGCGCTGGGCGAGGCGGCGGACACGGAGGCGCTGGCGGCGCGCGCCCGCGAGGCGCGCCAGCGGTATGAGGCGCTGGGGCAGAAGCTCTCCGCGGCGCGCGCCAAGGCGGCGAAACAGCTGGGCACCGAAGTGAGCCGGGTGATGCAGCAACTGGCGCTCTCGGGGGGCCGTTTCGAGATCGCCCTGGTGCCGGTCGGCGAAGGCGGGGCTTTCGGGCTGGAGCAGGTCGAATTCCGCATCGCCGGACTCGCCGGAGCCGAATCGCGTCCCTTGGCGAAGGTGGCTTCGGGCGGTGAACTCTCGCGCATCAGCCTGGCCATCCAGGTCGTGACCAGTCAGGCGGCCAGCGTTCCGACGCTGGTGTTCGACGAGGTCGACGTGGGCATCGGCGGCGGAGTGGCCGAAGTCGTGGGACGTTTGCTGCGCGAACTCGGCAGCGAACGGCAGGTGTTGTGCGTGACGCATCTGCCCCAGGTCGCGGCGCGGGCGAACTGGCAGTGGCAGGTCTCCAAGAGCAGCCGGGAAGGCGAGGTATCGAGCCGCGTGGTGGCGCTGGACGAGTCCGGGCGCGTCGAGGAAATCGCGCGAATGCTCGGCGGCGTGGAAATCACCGCGATCACGCGGCGGCACGCGCGGGAGATGCTGGGGTCAGAGGACGGAGGACAGGGAACGGAAGACAGATGAGTTTGCGGCGCTCCGCGCCGGGGGAGGAACGAAAACCCGGGCGCTCGAGTTTCCCATCATCCGTCTTCTCTATTTGTCTGTCTTCTGATCGTCATCGATGTTCGTCTCCGGCCTCTCCCTGTTCGGGCAGTTCTCGCGCAGGCATTCGGCGTAGAGATACATCGCGTGCGCCTGGATCGAGAAGCCGCGCTCCTTTGCGATGCGCTTCTGGCGCCGTTCGATTTCCTCGTCGTGGAACTCCTCCACCTGACCGCAACGGATGCACACGAGATGGTCATGGTGCTGTATCGCCTTGCGTTCAAACACGGCCTTGCCCGACTCGAAATGG
>JAITAJ010000047.1 GCA_031284185.1 Accumulibacter sp.
CGATGCTCGGGTTGACCGCGATGTCCCGCGCCGCGTTGCGGGTCGGCTGGATCAGGTAGGTCGATCCGGAGACCAAGCCGCCGCTCTCCGCAAGACTGAACCCCTGCGATCCCTGCGCGCTGTTTTTGATGACATCGTTCAGATCGGCGATACTCGTGCTGCTGCTCCATGACACATTGTCGGAAAGGCGCGTCAGCGTATAGTTCGTCCCGTCGTAGCGGAGCCGGTAGTCGCTGGTCGTCAGGTTCGTGAAGAAGGTGCCGTCGGCGTTTTGCGACGGCGGCAGGAATTCGGCCGTCACCGTCGCCGTGCTCGCCGGGTTGTTGGTACTGGGAACGACGGTCGGGTTGCTCAGCTTGAAAAAGTCGGCGACGAAACCCGCTTCGCCGGCGATGTTGCCCAGCAAATCCTGTCCCAGCGCGTGCTGGGCATTGAACGTGAGGGCGATCGAAGCGGCGATCTGGCCGAGCGAATTGGCCACCGTATCGAGCGATTCGGAACGGTATTGCAGGATTCCGGAGAGGGCGCCGCCGCTGATCAGCGACTCCGGCAATTCCTGCGCCCTGCCGCCATTGACGATGCCGACGGACATCCGGCCATAATTGCCGGATGAGACCATCGTGGTCAGCGGGGTCGCGGTCATCCCCACCACCAGCGGCTGCCCGTTGCCGAAAATGACGTTCAGCGTGCCGTTGCTGTTGGTGCTCGTCTGCACGCCGATCAGCTTGTTGAGTTCGGCGAGCAACTGGTCGCGCTGGTCGTACAGATCGTTCGGCTGCTGGCCGGTCAGCAGCTCGGCGTCCATGATCTGCTGGTTCACCTTCGCAATCCGCTGCCCGTAGGAGTTGATCGAGTCGACGTAACCCCGAATCTGGCCGTTGACGCTCTGGTATTGCTCGTCGAGCTGGTTGCTCAGCGTCTTGAAGCGCGAGACCAGCGATTGCGCGTTGGAAACCAATGTCTGGCGGGTGACCCTCGACGAAGGATCGGCGTTGACCTGGCTGATGCCCGTGAAGAACCCTTCCAGCGCCGATTCCAGTCCGGCGTCCTCGTCCGCCAGCAGCGTATTGAGTTCGCTGAGCATCGACGCATACGTTTCGAGCGCGCTGACCGAGGTCTGCGCCGAACTGACCTGCCTGGACAGGAAGCTGTCGTAAATGCGCTCGACGGTCGTCACACGCACGCCGGTCCCGATGTAACCGACGCCGGTCCTGTTGGCGATGCTGGAGGCTTGAAGGACGCGCTGACGGTTGTAGCCGTCGGTATTGGCGTTGGCGATGTTGTGCCAGGCCGTCGTCAGGCCGATCTGCGCGGTTTGCAGGGCCGATATACCGATGTTGTAGATTCCCGAACTCATGAAGTGTTGCCTCCTGTTTCAGTGATTAACGGCAATCCGGCCCGATCATTGAGGCCCGATCATCCTTTGGCGCCGATTCAGGCGGCCAGCGCCTCCCTGAGCGTCGTTCCGCCGATGATGCGGCCAAGTTTGTCGGCGTAGTTGGGGTCGGTGGCATAGCCCGACCGTTGCAGGGATCGCGCAAAGCGCGCGCCATCCTGCTGGCCGATCACCTCCGAGAAGCGCGAATTGCCGCGCAGCATCCTGGCGTAGTCCTGGAAGGCTTCGCCGTAGGAGCCGTAGACGCGGAACTTGTCGCGCGTGCTCCGGGCGGCGCCGTTCTCGTATTCGGTGGTCGCCACCTCGACCGTTGGCCCCTGCCAGCCGCTTCCGGCCTTGATGCCGAAGACGTTGTACGACGGCGAACCGTCCGGCAGGCGGATTTCGCTCTTGCCCCAGCCGCTTTCCAGCGCGGAATGCGCCACCAGGAAATGCGGCGGCACGCCGAGCGTCTTCGCCGCGTCGACGGCGTGCGGCCAGACGCGATCGACGTACTCGCCTCCGCTTTCGGGAACGTCCGCCGCCGCCGCGCCACCGGCAAGCGGAGTGGCAGAATTTGCCGCCCTTTGCCCGAACGCGGCCTGCTGAAGCCGCCAGAGCGCCGCGCTTTGCGCGGCGCCCGACGAGGAGGAGGTGGTGGCAGCGGCGGCGGCGGCGGACGAGGCGTCACCGCCCAGTTGCCCTTCGATCAGCCGCGCGAATCCGAAGGTATTTTTCCTGGACAGGTCGTGCGCCAACTGCTGATCGAGGATCGTGGTGAAAAAGCGTGTCTGATCGCTGTCCAGCAGGCTGTCCTGCGGCGTCGCGTCGCGCATGCTTTTCAGCATCATCTGCAAAAGCAGGCCCTCGAATTCCTGAGCCGCCTGCCTGAGTCCCTGTTGCGGATCCGCCTTGAGTTTCCGGCGCAAATCGGCGCTCGCGCCCGTATCGAGGACGAAATGATTGGCGTTGAGACTTTCGGCTTTCATCGGAAACTGACTCCGGTTGGTCCCCTTTCGGGGGATGATCCGGCACGGGAGGGGCGTGGCCTCTTCCATGCGTCGCCGCCCGGTGACGGGCGTGGATTGAAACGCGCGCCAAACCGAAGCAATTCCCGTGCCTGTCAGATGATCTCCAGATCGGCGCGCAGCGCGCCCGCCGCCTTCATCGCTTGCAGGATCGACAGCAAGTCCTGCGGATTCGCTCCCAGCGCGTTGATCGCCTTGATCACTTCGGACAGATTGGCGCCGGCCTTGACCGCCATCAGCGCGCCGCCGCTCTGCTCGATCGAGATGTCGGCCTGCCGCGTGGTCACCGTCTGTCCGCCCGACAGCGGATTCGGCTGGCTGACCTGCGGATCGGAATTGACCGTGACCGACAGCGAGCCATGCGCGACGGCGCATGATTCGATGCTCACCATCTGGTTCATCACCACCGACCCGGTGCGCGGGTTGACGATGACCTTGGCCATCGTCCTGGCCGGGTTGATTTCGAGATTTTCCAGACGCCCCATGAAAGCGACGCGCGTATCCACGTCCTCGGGCGCATTCACCCGGATCACCCGCCCGTCCAGCGCCTGCGCCGTTCCCTGGCCCATTTCGCGGTTGATCACCTCGACGGCCCGCTGCATCGTGCCGAAGTCGGTGGATGCCATCTCGTAGTGGATGTACGGTCCCGCGCCGAGCGCGGTCGGCACTTCCCGTTCGACGGTCGCCCCGGACACGATGCGCCCGGCCAGCAGGTGATTGACCACCGCCCGGCTGCCGCCCGCCTGCGCGCCCGCGCCGCCGACCATCAGGTTCCCCTGGGCCTGCGCGTAGATCTGACCGTCCGCGCCCTTGAGCGGCGTCATGATCAGGGTGCCTCCGCGCAGACTCTTGGCGTTGCCCATCGACGAGACGGTCACGTCGATCTGCTGGCCGATGCGCGCGAACGGCGGCAGGTTGGCGGTGACCATCACCGCCGCCACGTTTTTCAGTTGCATGGATTGCGTCGTCGGCAGGGTCGTTCCGAGCTGCGCCAGCATGTTGATGATGCTCTGCGTCGTGAATGGCGTCTGCGTCGTCTGGTCGCCGGTTCCGTCGAGGCCGACGACCAGGCCGTAGCCCACCAGCTGGTTGTTGCGCACGCCCTGCACGCTCGCCAGATCCTTGAGCCGTTCGGCGGCCGGGGCGTTTCCGGCGAACGCCAGGACGCAGGCCAGAACGGCCAGGAGACTCGCCGGGACGCTCCCGGACTTTCGGGCCGCCCACGCCTGCGAGGGCGCGTCGCCTCCCCGCGAAAAACGGGCCGGAGAAGAGGATATCGTCGTGGTTGAGCGTTTCATGGTCTGCGTAGTCCCAGGGATCGTTGAAAAATCAGAACGGCAACACCGACATGAAGAAACGCGCCAGCCAACCCATGATCTGAGCCTCGCTGATCACGCCGCTTTCCTTGTACTCGATGCGCGCGTCGGCGACGTTGGACGAGTTGATGGTGTTCGCCGTGCTGATGAAGTTCGGATTCACCACGCCGGACAGCCGGATGTATTCCGTGCCGTGCCCGATCGACACTTGTTTTTCGCCGGAAACCAGCAGGTTGCCGTTGGGCAGCACTTCGATCACGGTGACCGTGATGTTGCCGGTGAACACGTTGTTGGCCGCCGCGTTGCCGGTGCCGGCCAGCGTGTTCTCGCTCTCGGCTTGCAGGTTCAGACCTTGCAGGGACTTGCCCGGCAGTCCGCTGACGATGGGAATCGCCGCGCTCACGTTGCTCGTGCGGCTGACGTTGGTGTTCGATTGGGTCGATGCCGAAGTGGTTTCCGCGATCACGATGGTCATCGTATCGCCGATGTAGCGCGCGCGCCGGTCCTCGAACAGCGTCCGCGAGGCCCCCGGCTGGTAGATGCTGCCGTTGGCCGGGCGAGTGTCCGCGCGTGGCAGCGGGCGCGCCGTCATCGGCTGATGGATGTTGGTCGGCGGCACGGAGGTACAGGCAGTGATCAGAAGACAGGGGATCAGAGGACAGAAGACAGGGGACAGAAGACAGTGGGTCAGGCGGCGCTTCGCGCCGCTCAGGAAACAGAGGACAGGGGACAGAAGACAGTCGGTCAGACGGGGGACAGGGGAGGGAAGGCGGAGAGCCGGGGGACGCCTCTTGGAGTGGGGGAGCGACGGAGTCATGTCATGCCTCACAGTTGGGTCAGACGCGAGAGCATCTGGTCGGATGTCGTGACGACCTTGGAATTGAGTTCAAAGGCGCGCTGCGCCTGGATCATGCTGACCAGCTCCTCGGCCACGTTGACGTTGGAGGCTTCGACATAATATTGCAGCAGGACGCCGGAACCGTTCTGCCCCGGCGTGTTCGCCGCCGGGGCGCCACTGGCCGCGGTTTCGAGGTAGAGGTTCTCGCCAATGCTTTGCAGACCGCCAACATTGATGAAGGTCGTCACGTTCAGCGTGCCGATCTGCGTCGCGGCATTCGAGCCGGCCACGGTGACGCTGACCACGCCGTCCCGGGCAATGGTGATCGAGGTCGCGTCCGCAGGAATGGTGATCGCCGGCTGCACCGTGTAACCGTTCGAAGTCACGATCTGCCCTTGGCTGTCGCGCTGAAACGATCCGTCACGAGTATAGGCGGTGGTGCCGTCGGGCAACAGCACTTCCAGAAAACCGGCGCCATCGATGGCCACGTCGAGATCGTTGCTGGTCTGCTGCACGTTGCCCTGAATGTGAATGCGGGCGGTGGATATCGGTCGCACGCCGGTTCCCAGTTGCAGCCCCACCGGAATCTGCGTCGATTGCGAGGACTGCGCGCCGGGCTGACGCAATGTCTGATAGAGCAGATCCTCGAAAACGGCGCGCGCGCGCTTGAAGCCGTTGGTGCTGACGTTGGCCAGGTTGTTGGCGATCACGTCGAGGTTGGTCTGCTGGGCGTCGAGGCCCGTGCGGGCAATCCAGAG
>JAITAJ010000056.1 GCA_031284185.1 Accumulibacter sp.
TCTTCTGGAACTGTCTTCTGAAACCCGATCGCCTGGTTTTTCCATCCCCCCGGCGCGACAGCGCCGCAAACTCACCTGTCCTCTGTCTTCTCAAGATTCTGTCTTCTGGAACTATCCTCTGAAACTGTCTTCTGTCCTCTCAAATAACTGTCCTCTGAATTATACTTGCGTCTGGTCGGCTTGACCGCTCTTTTGGTACCGGAATCATGGATATCACCGTGCTCGGCGAGGCCCGTTACCCGTCGCCGCTCAATTACTACGTCAACGACGAGGCCAGAGTGCCGTTCAACGTCATCATCGACCCCGACGCCCCTCCCGCCGAAACCCTGCTCTTCGAGGTGGCCGGGCCACGCCGGAAACTCTTCTTCGACCCCGCGAAAACGCGGGCAGGCATCGTTACCTGCGGCGGCCTGTGCCCCGGACTGAATAACGTGATCCGCTCACTGGTGCTGCAACTGCACCACGGCTACGGTATGCGCGAAATACTCGGCTTCACCAACGGCTATCAGGGCCTGGACCCCTGGCGCGGCTCCGAACCGATTCCACTGACGCCCGAATTCGTCGAGGATATCCACAAGGAGGGCGGCACCGTGCTCAACAGCTCGCGCGGCCCGGTCGACGTCAGCGTGGCGGTCGATAACCTCATCCGGCGCAAGGTCGACATCCTGTTCGTCGTCGGCGGCGACGGCACCCAGCGCGGCGGCGCCGAACTGTTTCGGGAAGCCGAGCTGCGCGGCCACGCGCTGGCCGTGGTCGGCATCCCCAAGACCATCGACAACGACGTGGCCTTCGTCACGGGCACCTTCGGCTACGTCACCGCGGTCAATGAGGCGGCCAAGACCATCGCCTGCGCGCATACCGAGGCGCACAGCGTGCTCAACGGAATTTCCGTGGTCAAGATCATGGGACGCAACGCCGGCTTCATCGCCGCCGGAGCAACGGTGGCCAGCCAGGACGTCAATTTCACGCTGGTGCCCGAGGTGCCTTTCTTCCTCGAAGGCGAACGCGGCCTGCTCGGCGCGCTCAAACGGCGCATCCTGAGACGCGCCCACGCCGTGATCCTGGTCGCGGAGGGCGCCGGACAACACCTGATGGCGGGCGGCGAGGAAAAACACGACGCTTCCGGCAATCTCAAGCTGAAGGACGTCGGCCTGTTCCTGCGCGACCGCATCGAGTCTTACTTCAGGGCCGAGAACATTCCGTTCGCGCTGCGCTACTTCGATCCGAGCTACACGATCCGCAGCGTGCCGGCATGTGCCGAGGATGCCATACTCTGCGATTTTTACGCGCGCAACGCCGTACACGCCGCGATGGCGGGCAAGACCGGGTTGGTGATCGGACAGCATCACGGCGTATTCACGCACGTTCCGATCGATCTCCTGGCCGGGCAGAAAAAACAGCTCGATCTCAACAGCCCGCTCTGGCAGGGCGCCCTGGCTTCCACGGGGCAGAGCATCGCCCGCTTTCCGTCTGAATGATCCAGAAATCCGTTTTTCTTCCGCGCAACGATGCCCGTTCGAGGCCGCCGCGGATTCTCACAGGGAGGGGAATCATGAATGTGTTGTCAGATCAGCTTTTGAACATGGAAAGGCATGACTCGATCTTTGAATCCGCCGTGCGTGCCTTGCCGCTTCCGGTTTGCGCCGCGTTCGGCGATGCCGACGGCGTGCGGCCCGTTGCCTTCGCCGGGAGCGGACGCATCCTCGGAACACGGGACAGCGATAAGGTGGCGGCGAGCTTCCCGAATTCGGTGCGCGCTTCCGGCAACACCGTTCTGGCTTCCGCCGGCGTCAACCGGAAGGTTCCACGGGACAGGCGAGTCGCCGTGATGTTTTCGGGCGGCCCCGCGGCGGGCGGACACAACGTCGTGTGCGGTCTGAGACGCGCGCTCGGGCCGAACAATACCTTGCTCGGCGTGCGTCCGGGGCCGAAGGGTCTGATCCGGGGCGATCTCTTTGAAATTACCGAGGCCGATACCCAGCGCGTCATCAACACCGGCGGCTTCGATTTCCTCGGCACCGACCGCACCAAGATCAAGACCGACGCGCAATTCGATCTCGTCAGGCAGACTTGCGTCAGGCACGGCCTCGATGCCATCGTGGTCATCGGCGGCGACGATTCCAACACCAACGCCGCGACGCTCGCCGAATCCCTGTTCCGGAACGTCAAGGCCGACGGCTCGGGCGTGCAGGTGATCGGCGTGCCGAAGACCATCGACGGCGATCTCCAGATCGGCGACCTGCTGCCGATTTCCTTCGGTTTCGATACGGCAACCAAGATTTACAGCGAGATGGTCGGAAACATCCTGCAGGATACGCGCTCATCGCTCAAATATTGGCATTTCATCAAGCTGATGGGCCGTTCCGCGTCGCACGTGACCCTGGAAGTGGCCTTGCAGACCAAACCGGCGGTCACGCTCATTTCCGAAGAGGTCGCCGAGAAGAAGCAGTCGCTGGCCTTCATCGTCGATCAGATCGCCCAGGCCGTGGCGGTCCGCGCCGGCAAGGGCATCGGTCACGGCGTGGTGCTGATCCCCGAGGGATTGATCGAGTTCATCCCCGAAATGAGCGCGCTCATCACCGAACTGAACGAGGCGCTCGCCCGTCACGCCACCGAGTTCGCGGCGGTGGTCGACGCCGAGAAGGCTGCCTTCGTCGAGGATACGCTGACGCCGGCCAACGCCCGCCTGTTGTCTTCACTGCCGGCTTACGTCGTGCGTATGCTGCTGGCCGAGCGCGATTCGCACGGTAACCTGCAGGTTTCGCTGATACCGACCGAGCGTCTGCTGGTGGACATGGTCAAGGCGCGTCTCGGGGTGATCGACGATCGCATCCGCTTCGCCGCGCATTGCCATTTCCTTGGTTACGAAGGCCGCTGCGGCGCGCCGACGCTGTTCGATGCCGCTTATACCTACAATCTGGGCCTGACGGCGGGTTCGCTGGTCCTCGACGGGCGGACCGGGTACATGGCGACGGTGACCGATCTCGATCGCGGCGGCGTGCCCCGCGCCTTGCCGTTGACCGGCTTGCTCAACATCGAGCGCCGGCACGGGAAAGACGAGTTCGTGATCGAAAAGGCGCTGGTCAGAATGGATTCGCCGGCCATGCAATATCTGTTGTCGCGCCGCGCCGCCTGGGCGGGCGACGATCTGTTCTGTTCGCCCGGCCCGCGCCAGTTGTGGGGCCAGGTCGCGCGCCAGATGCCGATCAGCGTCGCCCTCAACTCGGGCGCGGCCTCGCTGGAGTTCAGGATTGGCTGATCGGTTTCAGAAGACAGAAAACTGAAGACAGGTTCAGAGGACAGAAAACAGAAGACAGAAGACAGGTTCGCTTGGGCGCTTCGCGCCGGGTGAGGTGGGAAAACCAAGCGCTCGGTTTCTCTGTCCTCTGTCTTCCGTCACTCTGTCCTCTGACCCGGGCGCTTCGCGCCGGGTGAGGTGGGAAACCCGAGCGCTTGGTTTCTCTGTCCTCTGTCTTCTGACCTCTGTCCTCTGTCTTCTGACCTCTGTCCTCTGTCTGGCAGGCTGCAATACGCTCGCGGTTTCCACCACGGCGCTTCCCGGCGTCTATCGGGGAACGCTGCCCTGCGCCGATTGCGCGGGCATCGAAACCACGCTGACCCTGCGCCGGGACGGTACCTTCACGTTGAGCCGCCAATACCAGGGGCGCGAGATGTTTACGGCACCGCTGGAAACCGGAAGGTGGCGACGACGGGAGGGGGTCATCGAACTCTTTCCACGCGCTCCCGCTCCCGCGACGGCGGATGAACGCCTTTGCTTCGGCCTCACGGATTCCGGCACACTGCTTCAATACGATATAGGCTGCGCCCCCATCGAAGGACTGGCGGGCACGCTCGGACGCGCCGCCGGCCCCGCCACGAAGTGATTCCGGCGCGAGGCGCCCAAGCGAATCTGTCCTCTGTCACTCTGGCCTCTGGTTTTCTTCGGTCACTTCATTCAAGGCTTTCCATAAAAGATTAGAATGAGCGGGTTCCATTCCTCTGGCCGTCGGCCTCGCCGGCACGCCAGGTTTCCGCCAAACGTGATCCGATCTCTGCCGCTTCCATACCACCATGAATACGTTTGAATCTCCCCATGTCCTGCAAATCGGAAGTCTGATGCCCGTCCTCGAAAAGTGGCTGCGCGAGCGTTACGTGGTCGCCACGCTCGATGACGCGCCCGATCCGGCCGCTTTTCTGGCGGAACAGGGCGCGCGCTTCGAGGGCGTGGCGACTTCGGCGAATTTCGGCGTTTCGGCCGAACAGATCGCGGCCATGCCGAACCTGCGGATCATTTCCTGTTTCGGCGTCGGGGTCGACAGGATCGACATGGAGGCGGCGCGCGCGCGGGGCATCGCGGTGGGTTACACGCCGGACATCCTCAACGATTGCGTCGCCGATACCGCCTTCGCGCTGTTGCTCGGCGTGGCGCGCGCCACGCCGGAGGCCGATCGTTACGTGCGCGCCGGTAAGTGGGTACGAAGCGGCCCGAACAGCTTTCATCTCGGGCGCAAGGTCAGCGGCGCCCGCCTGGGCATCGTCGGTCTGGGCCGCATCGGACGGACGATCGCCCGCCGCGCCCTGGGCTTCGAGATGGATATCCGCTATCACACCCGGCACGTGGTGGTCAACGTGCCCTGGGGTTACGTGCCGTCGCTGACCGATCTGGCGCGTTGGGCGGATTTCCTGGTGGTGATCACCGCCGGCGGGCCGGACACGCGCCACCTGATCGATGCCAAGGTGCTGGCCGCGCTTGGCCCGCGCGGCTTTCTCATCAACGTCTCGCGCGGTTCGGTCGTCGACGAAGAGGCGCTGGTACATGCTCTGGCGGAAAAAAAGATCGCGGGCGCGGGACTCGACGTCTTCGAGAATGAGCCACGGGTGCCCGCGGAACTGCTGAACATGGACAATGTGGTGCTGCTGCCGCACATCGCCAGCGCCACCGAGGAAACGCGACAGTCCATGGCGCAACGGGTGATCGCCAACCTCGATCTGTTTTTCGCCGAAGGACGCTTGATTTCACAGGCCCCGTAGGCAGATCGGGGGATTTCCATCCGCCGGTCCGCGCATACGGGAAACGCATGCGGTCTGAAATAAACGTAAAACGAACACTGGCTTGCCTCATCGGCATTCAGGTATGCACCAACGGTTGCATGGCCGGCGTGCGCATGGCGGCGCCCCTGCTGGCCCTGCGCATGGGACAGGGCGCGGCGGCGGTGGGCATGTTGCTGGCGCTGTTCGCCATCGTCCAGTTGTTTCTCGCCATACCGGCGGGCCGCTACGCGGATCGCCACGGCTTCAGGAACCCGGTGGCCTGGTGCGTGGGATTCTCGGCGCTCGGCGCCGGGCTGGCGGCGGCATGGCCCGTTTTCCCCGTGCTGTGCGTGTCGTCCATGCTGTGCGGCGGAGCGAACGGCGCCGCGGTGATCACCCTGCAACGGCACGCCGGGCGTCTGGCCAGCGATCCGGTACGACTCAAGCAGGTGTTCAGCTGGATGGCCATTGCTCCGTCCATCGCCAATTTCGTTGGCCCTTTCATGGCCGGATTGGCGATCGACCACGCGGGGGGCTTTCGCGTCTGTTTCTCGATACTGGCCTTGCTGGCGCTGTGTTCGTGGCTGGGCATCCATTACGCCTCCGATCTGCCGCTGGACGAGCGCCGGAAGGACGAGGCGCAAAGCAGCGCGTGGGACATGCTGGGCGAGTCGCGTATGCGTCTCTTGCTGCTGGTCAACTGGCTGCTGTCGTCCTGCTGGGACGTGCACACCTTCGTCCTGCCGGTGCTGGGCCACGAGCGGGACATCAGCGCCTCGGTCATCGGGATCATTCTGGGCCTGTTCGCCGTCGCCGCGACGGTAGTGCGCCTCTTCCTGCCGGCCATCATCGCGCACGTCAAGGAGTGGGCGGTGATCACCGTGGCCATGGTGGCAACGGCGATCCTGTTCGGCGTTTACCCGCTGATGCAATCGTCGTGGAGCATGGCCGTCTGTTCGATCCTGCTCGGATTCTCGCTCGGCGGCGTGCAGCCGATGGTCATGAGTATGCTGCATCAGATCACGCCTCCTCACCGGCAGGGCGAGGCGCTGGGGTTGCGCATGATCTCGGTCAATGTTTCCAGCATCCTGACGCCGCTGGTATTCGGCACGGTCGGCGCCGCCATCGGCGTGGCCAGCGTGTTCTGGGTAGTGGGGGTGATGGTCGCCGGCGGCACCCGCGCCGCCTGGCGGCTCAGGTCGTTCGACCAGAAGACGGCGACGGACGAGCGGTAGCGGCTATTCCGGAGCAGCCAGTCCCGTCAGCAACTCCTGCAACTCGCCGCTTTCGAACATC
>JAITAJ010000285.1 GCA_031284185.1 Accumulibacter sp.
TGCGTCCAGACTTGAAAAAACACGAGATTCTGTCCTCTGACCCCCTTACCCCCCGAGCAGATCGAAGAGCAGGTACAGATTGAGCAGGGTGATGATGACGCCGAAAAAGATCAGCAGCCGGCGGGTGCCCGCCGAGTTGACGTGAACGCCCATCACCACCCGGGATGAGGTGAGGCGGACCAGGAGATAAATGGTGAAGGGGAGTTGCAGCGAGAGCACGACTTGCGATAGGACAAGCCCTTGCAGCGTGTCTTCGATCAGCAGGATGACTGCCAGCGACAGGCCGAGCACCAGATTGACCCCCAGCCGGGAATGCGTGTCCCGGATGTCGTAGGGTTCGCCGAACAGCCCGGCGAAAATGCTGCCGCCGGCGATGCCGGCGGTGATCGACGAGGCGATGCCGGCACATAGCAAGGCGAAGGCGAAGACCAGCGCCGCGCCTTTACCCAGAATGGGTTCGAGCACCACGGACGCCTGGGAGAGTTCGACGACTTCGGTACGCGCGGCGAAAAAGGTGTGGGCGGCCACGATGATCATGGCGCTGTTGATCGCCCAGCCAATGCCCATCGAGAAGAGCGTGTCGAGAAATTCGTACTTGAGCTGGCGCTTGATGATCCGTTCGTCTTCCAACTGCCATTGCCGGCTCTGGATGATTTCCGAATGCAGGAAGAGGTTGTGCGGCATGACCACGGCGCCCAGCAGACTCATTATCAGCACGATCGATCCGTCGGGAAAGGAGGGGGTCAGCCAATGCCGGAGGGTGAGGTTCCAGTCGACCGGCACCAGACGCAATTCGTAAATGAACGAGATGCCGATGATCGAGACGAAGCCGATGATGACCGCTTCGATGCGTTTGTATGAGTTGCTGTAGAGAAAGAGGGCGACGAACAGCGTGACGCCCAGCGCCGCCAACTTGATCGGGATGCCGAGCAGCATGTTGATGGCGATGGCCGCGCCGAGCAGTTCGGCGACTTCCGTCGAAACGGCGGCGAGCATCGCCGAGGCAACCAGGGATCGCCCGGTTCGCGCCGGCAGATGGCGCGTGGCCGCTTCGGAAAGGCATAGCCCGGTGGCGATGCCGAGGTGCGCCGCGTTGTGCTGGAGTACGATCAGCATCAGCGTGGACAATGTGATGACCCACAGCAGCTCGCTGCCGAATTGCGCGCCGCCGGCGATGTTCGCGGCCCAGTTGCCCGGATCGATGAACCCCACCGTGACCAGAAGCCCCGGCCCGATGTAGCGGAAGATGTCGAGCGCCGTCAACGACGGCGAGTGCGTCGCCTTGTCGAATCCGGCGAGCCGTTTCTTCAACCAGGCGAATGGGTTCATGACGATCGTGATTCCAGGATTTTCACCAGCGTGCACAAGAGGTGATTGGCGGGCGTGGGAACGCCGGATGCCTCGCCCCGGCGCGCGATGCAGCCGTTCAGGTAATCGATCTCGGTGCCGCGGCCCCGCCGCAGGTCCTGGGCGGTCGAGGATATCTGGCCGGGCATGGTCCGCGGAATCCGCTCGACGCTTTGCCAGACGTCCCCGGCTGGCGCGATGCCCGCCTCGCCGGCCACGGCCAGGCATTCATCGACCACGTTGCGCAACACCCCCGCCACGCCGGGCTGCCGCGCCAGCTCGGCATAGGGCAGGCCGGTGATGGCCGACAAGGCGTTGTAGGCGCAGTTGACGATGAGCTTGGTCCACAGTTCGCCTTCGATGTCACTGGAAATACCGACCGGGATGCCCGCGCCGGAAAAAAGCGCCGCCACCCGGCCACTGTTCGGCGTATCGCCGAGCACCACCTTCCCGCCGCCGTGGTGCCGCACATGGCCGTCTCCGGCCATTTCCGCCGCGACGTAAACGGCGGCGGGGATGATCTCCGACGGTAGCCGGGCGCGCAATACGCCTGGATTGTCGATGCCGTTTTGCAGGCTGACGATGATGGTGTCGGCGGCAAGGTGGGGCGCCATCGCGGCGGCGGCTGACGCCGTGTCGGCGCTCTTCACGCAGCAAAGCACCATCTCCGCGCCCCGCACACCGTCGGCGCCGGTCGTGGCCGACAGCGGGACGCGCCCGTCGAAGGTGGAGGTCTCCATCGACAGACCACGCCGGGCGGCCGCTTCCATGTGGCGCGCGCGACCGATCAGGCACACCTCATGCCCGCTTCGCGCGAACATGCCGCCGTAGTAGCAGCCGACCGCGCCGGCGCCCATTACCGCGATCTTCATTCCGTCCCCTTGCGCGCCGATTCTTCGGCGAACAGCGCCGCGCCGACGATGCCCGCGCCGTTGAAGAAGCGGGCGGCCACCACCGGCGCCCGAGTGATGAGCATCGGCGAGAACTCACTCAGTTTGTCGCTGACGCCACCGCCCAGCACGATCAGGTCCGGCCAGAGCAGGCGTTCCATCGTGGCGAGGTAGAGGTTCAGGCGTCCTCCCCAGTCCGGCCAGTCGAGATTTCCGATCACGCGCGTCGCTTCGGAGGCGTAACGCTCGGCCTCCTGCCCGTTTTCCAGGAGAACGTGGCCCAACTCGGTGTTGGGCAGCAGGTGGCCGTCGCTGAACAGCGCCGTGCCGAGTCCGGTGCCGATGGTGACGATCAACACCACACCGGCATTGTCCTTGCCGGCGCCGAAGCGCATTTCGGCCATGCCGGCGACGTCGGCGTCGTTGGCGACGAAGAAGCGGGCGCCGGTTCTTTCGGAAAAATAATCGGAGATCGGCAGGCCGATGAACGACTTGTCGACGTTGGCCGCCGTGCGAACCACGCCGTGCGGGATCGCCGCCGGGAAACCCAGGCCCGCCATGCCGTGCCAGTGATGATGCCGGAGCAGTTCGTTCAATGCCTCGGCCAGCGCTTCGGGTGTGGCCGGACGCGGCGTGAGGATGCGATGCCTTTCGCCCAGCAGCTCGCCGGTCGCCGTCTCGACGATTGCCGACTTGATTCCCGTCGCGCCGACATCGATACCCAGAACTTTCATGCCGTCTCCTCCGCCCGCCCCGTCTTTCTCCCCCTGTCTTCCGGCTTCTGCCCTCTGCCTTCTGATTCCGGCAGGAAGACGGCGAGCAGCCCGATCAGCGGCAAAAAGGAACATAGCTGGTAAACCGTGTCGATGCCCCAGGTGTCGGCGACCAGCCCGAGCACCGCCGCGCCGACGCCGCCGAGGCCGAAACTCAGGCCGAAGAAGAGGCCGGAGATGGTTCCGATCCGGGCGGGGAAGAGTTCCTGTCCGAAAATGAGGATGGTGGGCGTCGCGGAGGCCAGCGAAAAGCCGATGATCATGGTCAGCGCGATCGACAGGCCGGGGCCGACGTAGGGCAGCGCCAGCGTGAACGGGGCGGCGCCGAGGATGGAAAACCAGATGACCCGCTTGCGCCCGATGCGGTCGCTGAGCGGGCCGCCCAGGAGGATGCCGCAGGGGACCGAGATCAGGAAGTAGAAAAGGTGGTATTGCGCCGTCCGCGTTTCAAGGCCGTACCGGTGCATCAGGTAGAAGATGAGGTAACTGTTGATGCTGGCAAGATAGAAGTCCTTGGAGAACATCAGCGCGAGCAGGACGGCCAGGGTGCGGGCCACTTTGGCCCGGGGCAGCGGCTTTCCCGACGGCGTGGCCGTCTTTGCCGGTTGCCGCAGATGCTGCCGGTACCAGCGTCCGACGCCGATGAGCACGATCATGGCCAGCAGCGCGATCAGCGAGAACAGGGCGATGCTGCGCTGTCCGTAGGGCAGGATGATCCAGGCGGCGAGCAAGGGTCCGGTTGCCGTGCCGGAATTGCCGCCGACCTGGAAGATCGATTGGGCCAGTCCCAGGCGTCCTCCCGAGGCCATGCGCGTGACGCGCGATGACTCCGGGTGGAAGACCGCCGACCCGGAGCCGATCAACATGGCCGCCAGCAGGATCGTCTGGAAATGGCTCGCCATGGCCAGGGTGAGCAGGCCGGTCAGCGTGCAGCCCATGCCCACGGGCAGCGAAAATGGCATGGGCCGCCGATCCGTGTAATAACCGATGAGCGGTTGCAGCAATGACGAGGTGCATTGGAAGGCCAGCGTGATCAGCCCGATCTGAAGGAAGGAGAGTCCGAGCGAAGTCTTGAACAGCGGGTAGCTGGCCAGGATCAGCGACTGGATGGTGTCGTTCAGGAAATGCGAGAGGCAGATGGCGCCGAGCACCTTGAATACGGGGCCCGAGGCGGTCTCGGCGCGGCCTGCGGAGAGCGCCGGCATCGCCGGATTGCACGTGTCTTTCATGGACGCGGGACTTTCGGAAAAACGCTCACTATACGCTGTTCAGAGGACGGAACTTCGAGAGGACGGAAGGCAGAGAAACCGGGCGCCCGGTTTTTCGTTCCTACGCCGGCGCGAAGCGCCGCAAGCCGATCTGTCCTTGTATGTTCCCACTATCCGGGGAAACGGATAAATTTTAGGTGTTTTGTCAGTTCCGGCGGGTCAGCTTGTTATGTCCTTGGGACAGAGAGCCCGTGTGAGAGCCAGAAGCGCCCTGCCGGTTTTTTCACGAGAACCCGAACGCTTGCTCTCAAACTTCTGTCCTCTGAAACTCTTGCCTGTTCCGCCGCTCATGCAGGCGACGAGAATGACCTTGGGCGGTTTGCCGGCCTGCTTGAGGCGATCAGCAAAAGCCTGGATGACTGGATTACAACGCCGTGCCGAGAGGGCCGCCATGTACAGAGCCG
>JAITAJ010000061.1 GCA_031284185.1 Accumulibacter sp.
CAGCTTGACGGGACGGTCAAGTTTTACCTGAAAGGTCAGTCCATTCCCGGCAAGGTCACGCGGACTTTCCCCGAGGCCGTTTCCAACAAGAAGACGAACGCGGGCAACAAGACCGATGAAGAGGCTTGCGACTGGGCCTTGCGCTCCGTGCTGATTTCCTTCCAGGAAAACGCCAAGAAGCACGGCGCCAATGCCGTGATCGGCCTGGTGAGCTATTACAAGAGAAATGAATACGCGAGCGCCTCGAAGTTTGAATGCCATGCCGGCACCTGGGTCGCTGGCGTGGCGCTGAAAGGGCGGGCGGCCATTGTGCGGTAAGCGCGCGACGGTTGCCGCAATCGCCGCCTTCGCTTCCTCCGCTGTGGTTTCGCGCCAAAAATGAACCTGCGCGGCTGGACGGCCTGGGCGCCCGGACGGGAAACGCCCGCGGCGTGGCGGGCATGGGCGCTGGATGCCGTGCCCGGCGCGCAAAGGGAGGAAGCGGCGGCGGCAGAAGCGGAAGCGCCGTCGGTCAGGGAAATCCCGCCGCTTTTGCGCCGCCGCGCGGACAAGATGGGGCGCGCCGCCCTGCATGTGCTTTCCCGCCCGGAATTGCCTTATGGCGATCAGGCGATCGTGCTGTGCAGCCGGATAGGGGAATTCAGCCGCTCGTTCGCGTTGCAGGATGAATTGGCGCGTGAGGGGCGGGTTTCGCCGCAGCAGTTCAGCATGGCCGTGCATAACGCCGCCGGCGGTCTCTTCATGATGGCGCGCGCGGCGAACGCGCCGCTTTCGGCGCTCGCCGCCGGCGAGGAGGGCGCGCTCGCGGGCTTGCAGGAGACGCTCGGCCTCTTCGCGGACGGCGCGGAAACGGTATGGCTCCTTTATTGCGACGAGCCGTTGCCGCGCGAATATCATTCTTTTGCCTCGGCGCGAGAACTGACGGCGTATTTCGCCTTTTTGCTTGAACTTTCTCCCGGCGATGAATTCCATCTTGCGCCCGAAGGCGGCGATGAAGACGGAAAGGCGATGACGGATCGCGCCGCTTCACCCCTGGATTTGCTCGCCTTTTTCCTGCGTCCCGGGGATGGGGCGCTGCGTCTTTCTCCGCGCGGCGGCTGGATGCTGCGACGAACGCCGCGCGGGCGCTCATGAAACGATTGTTGTCGCGCGCCGTGCCGGATCGTTGTTTGCGTGTCGTCGCCACCGGGTTTTGCTTCCTGCTTTTCGGTCTGGGCGGACTGGCGATTCTGTGCGCCGTCTTTCCGCTTTTGCGCCTGCGCTATCCGGATGTCCGCGAATCGAGACGCAGCGCGCGCGACATCATCCATCGCAGCTTCGCCTGGTTCGTGCGCGTCATGGTCGCCTGCGGCACGATCAGCTACGAGGTGCGAAACCGGGAAAGACTGGCGCGGCGGGGGTTGCTGGTCGTCGCCAACCATCCGTCGCTGATCGACGTCGTGCTGCTGGTATCGCTGCTGCGCCAGCCCAATTGCGTGGTCAAGGCGAGCCTGGCGGCGAACCTTTTTACACGCGGTCCTGTAAGGAGCGCGGGGTTCATCGTCAATACGGAGGGGCCGCGGCTTGTCGACGATTGCATCGCTTCCGCGCGCGCGGGCGACAATCTGGTGATTTTCCCGGAAGGCACACGCAGTCCGACGCACGATGGCGCGCTGTGTCCCATGAAACGCGGCGCGGCCAATATCGCCCTGCGCGGCAATCTCGCCCTGACGCCGGTGGTCATCACGGTCTCGGAACCCATGCTGGGCAAGGGACAAAGATGGTACCAGGCGCCCCGGAAGCGCCCGCATTTCATCCTGACCGTCATGGACGACATCACGGTCGCGGAGAATGACAACCGGACGGAAGGGGACGAAATCCGGGCGGACGCGCGCAACCGGACGGCGCGCGCGCTGACGCATGATCTGGGCATCTTTTTCAGCAGGGAAATCCGGCATCGGGTCAATGGCGGCGCGCAAAATCCTCGGCGGTCGCCGACGCCACGCGCCTGAAATCCCCGATGCGGCGCGGAAATCGAGGGAGCTGCGTCGCGAATGGCAAAGGCGCGGATTCTTTGGTATGATGCGCGCCATGCGCGGGGATATTGATGCAAAATGTGTTCATTCCTCACGAAATGATATTTTTCTCACGGGAACCATACGGCAATGCTCGACGGGCTGATTCACGAAATAAAGGCATTCATCATCGAGACGCTGGGTCTGGAGGACATCGCGCCCGAGGACATCGACCAGGACGCGCCCCTGTTCGGCGAGGGACTGGGACTCGATTCCATTGATTCGCTGGAGCTTGGCGTGGGGCTGCAAAAACGCTACGGACTCAAGATTTCCGCCGAAAGCGACGAGACGCGGCAGATATTTTCGTCGGCGCGCGCGCTGGCCGAATATGTCGCCGCGCAGCGCACGCGCTGATTCCCGGCATTCATGGAAGAGATTCACACAATGGACAGAGATTCCGCCCAATCCCTGATCGCCGGACTCCTCGCCGAGCTTTTCGAGATCGCGCCGGAAAAGATTACCCCGGAAGCCGATCTTTATCAGGATCTCGACATCGACAGCATTGACGCCGTCGACCTCGCGGTCGAGTTCAGGAAGCGTACCGGGCGGCAGCTTGCGCCGGAGGAATTCAGGAAGATACGCACCGTGCGCGACATCGTCGATACCCTCTGCGCGCCCGCCGGAAAATCCTGATGCCAGGGTGGTTGGCGGCGGGCTTTGCTTTTGCGGCGGGTTTTCTCCTGCCCTGCCTGTTCTGGTTGTGCCGCTGGCAGGGCTGGCCGTTCTGGTGGTGCGGTCTCCTGCTCCTGCCGCTCGCGTTGCCGCGCCGCGCGGGAAACGGCGCGCTCGCCGCCGGTCTGCCGCGCGCCGCGAAATGGCTGCCGGGCGCGCTGGCCGCCCTCATCGGCGGCGCGGCGCTCCTCCTGCGCGACGGATTGCCGCTCCAGTATTACCCCGTCGCGGTCAATGTCCTGTTTTTCTGCGTGTTCGCGGCCAGTCTCGCGCAGGAACAAAGTCTCGTCGAACGGCTGGCGCGGCGCGTCGAACCCGAACTGCCGCCTTCCGGCGCGCGTTACGCGCGTCGGGTCACGCAAGCCTGGTGCGTGTTCTTCGCGCTCAATGGCGCGCTCGCCCTGGCGAGCATCGGCGCGGGGGAGGCCGTCTGGGCCTTCTATAACGGCTTTGTCGCCTACGTGCTGATGGGCTGCATGTTCGCGGGCGAATGGCTCATCCGCCGCCGGGTCAGGCGGCGCGTCCATGACGAGAGCGCCGCGCCGGGGGAATCCGCCCATGCCTGACGCGCTTTTGCCGCGCGAAGTCGCGCGCTGCTGGCCGCTGCCGGAGCGCGGCCTGCCCGTGGCCTGGCGCGCGGGGCAACCCATCGAACGCGCGGAGTTTTACCGCGATCTCGACGCGGCGCGGCGGAGACTGGCCGGGCTGACGCCGGGCGAAATCGACGGACGCCCCTCTGTCGCCCTCCTCGATGCCGACGCCTATCGTTTTGCCGTCTGGCTCTTGGCAGGCTGGTCGCTGGGGCTGACGGTCGTCCTGCCCGGCGACGATCTGCCGACGACGCGGCAGGCGCTGGACATTCCCTGGATCGGAAATGACGTTCCGGCGTTTGCCGCGGAATCGTCCCGCGCGGCAAACGCCGAGGTCGATCACGGCGCGCCCGCGCTTCTGCTCTTTACTTCCGGCTCCACCGGCAGGCCCGCGCTCATCGGGAAGCGCCTCGCGCAATTGCGCGCCGAGGCCGAAATGCTGGAAGCGGCATTCGGCGGGGATTTGCCGCCGGAGGCGCGCTTTGTCGGCAGCGTCCCGCACCAGCACATGTTCGGTCTGCCGTTTTCCATCCTCTGGCCGCTTTTGGCCGCGCGCCCCTTCGCGGCGGAAAGAATCCGCCACCCCGAGGCGCTCGAATGCCTGCCGGCGGCGGATTATGTCTTCATCAGCGCCCCGACTTTCCTCCATCATTTGCCGGAAGCGCCGGATGCAGGGCGGCGGGCGCGCTTTTCGCTGGCGCTTTCGGCGGGCAGTCCGCTGGCCGCCGAGGTCGCGGCGCGCGGCGAACGCTTCCTGCAAGCGCCGGTCATCGAGATTTACGGCAGCACGGAAACCGGGGCGGTTGCTCGCCGCCGGGGCGGCGCGTCCTGGCAGTCCCTGCCCGGCGTGCGCTTTTGCGTGGAAGCCTCCTCGCGCCTGCGCATCCATTCGCCGCTGTTGCCGGAAGCCGAACGCGAAAGCGGCTTCCTGTCCAGCGATCTCGCCCGTCTGGATGCGCGCGGACTGGAACTTCTGGGGCGCGCCGATCATCTGGTCAAGATCGGCGAAAAAAGAATCTCCCTGGCGGAGGTCGAAGCGGCGCTCGCCCGCCTGCCCGATGTCGAGCGCGCGCTGGCCGTGCCGCTTCCCCACGCGCGCGAAGGCGGCCGCCTCGTCCTCGGCGCGGCGATCATCCTGACCCCGGCGGGGCGCGCGCGCCTCACGGCGGAAAAAAAGGCGCGCTTCGACGCGCGTCTGCGCGAGGGGCTGCGGGAACAGATCGATCCGCTGGCATGGCCGCGCCGCTGGCGCTATGTGGAAGCCTTCCCCGTTAATGACATGGGCAAGACCAGCCGATGTGACCTGGAGCGGCTTTTCGCGCCCCTGCTGCCGCAGGCCGAGGTCTTGGCGCAACAAGATACGCAAGAAACGCAGGATGCGCGCTCGGTGCGCCTGCAACTCATCCTGCCCG
This sequence comes from Accumulibacter sp., assembly GCA_031284185.1. Lineage (GTDB taxonomy): Bacteria > Pseudomonadota > Gammaproteobacteria > Burkholderiales > Rhodocyclaceae > Propionivibrio. Next base: position 4,729 of record JAITAJ010000061.1, read on the forward strand.
ACGGTCTGGCCTGGTTCGAGGGGCATTTCCCTGGTCTACCCGTGCTGCCGGGCGTGGTGCAGATCGACTGGGCGGCGCATTTTGCGCGTTTTCATTTCGGCGTCGATGTCACGCGCTTCGATCTTGCCGGTCTCAAATTCCAGAACCTGATCCGTCCCGGCGATTCTCCCTGCCTGGAACTACACCTGAAGCGCGGCGGGGAAGGCATGGAATTTTGCTACACGCTGGCCGGAAAAATCTGTTCGCGGGGCGCCTTCGTGCCGAGAAAAGGCGCGGACGGCGGCGCGGAAATGGAGACGCATACGGAGAGGGAGACGCGCGCATGAAAACCGTCGCCGTCGTTCCCGTGTTCGATCATGGCGAAAGCGCGGGCGCGGTCGTCCATGCCCTGCGCGGCCGCGGCCTGCCGGTCATTCTCGTGGATGACGGCAGCGGCGAGGCCACGGCGAAAAAACTCGCCGCGCTGGCCGGGGAAAACGCGGACGATCCCGCCGTCACGCTCGTTACACACGCGAAAAACCTGGGCAAGGGCGCGGCGGTGATGACGGGATTGCGCGCCGCCTTCGCGTGCGGCGCCAGCCACGCCTTGCAGGCGGATGCCGACGGCCAGCACGATCTCGACGCCGTGCCCCGCTTTCTGGAAGCCGCCGCCCGCCATCCCGCCGCCGTCATCGCCGCCTGTCCGCGCTACGACGAAAGCGTCCCCCGGCTGCGCCTCCATGCGCGCTATCTCACGCATGTCTGGGTGTGGATCAACACCTTGTCGCGGCGCATTGACGATTCGATGTGCGGCTTGCGCGTGTATCCGCTTGCCGCCGTGCTGCCGCTCCTGCCCGTGCTGGCGCGCGCCCGGCGCATGGAATTCGATCCGGAAATCCTGGTGCGCCTGGATTGGGCGGGCGTGGAAATCGTCAATATGCCGGTCGCCGTGCGGTATCCGGCGGGCAACGCTTCCCGCTTTCGTCCCTGGCGCGACAACGCCCGGATTGCCGCGATGCACGCGCGCCTTTTCTTCGGCATGATCCCGCGCCTGCCGCGGCTGTTCATGCGGCATTTCCGTCGCGGAGGGCGCTAGGATGCACTGGGCCGCGATGCGGGAGGCCGGCTTTTCCGGCGGCATCCGCTTCCTGTTCTGGATGTACCGGCATGGCGGGATAGGGTTGTTCCGCCTCCTGCTGTTCCTGGTCATGCCCTGGTATTTCCTGACCAACGTCCTGGCGCGCCGCGCTTCCATCGAATACCTGGCGCGCCTTTACGAGACGAGCGGCGGCGCGACGCCCGCGCCCGGCTGGCGGAACAGTTTTCGCCACTTCACGCGCTTTGGCGAAAACATCCTCGACACGCTGGTCGCGGCGGATGCGCAAGGCGTTCTCCGGCAATCCTGGCATGTCGACGGCCTCGAGCATCTCGAACGCCTGCTCGATGCGGGACGCGGCGGCGTCATCATCACGGCGCATTTCGGCAATCCCGAAATTTGCCGCCGCCTTTCCCGCAAGGTTCATGCCGCTTCCCGGCTCACGATCCTCGTCCACACCCGCCATGCCGGGCGCTTCAATCGCGTCCTGGCGTCGCTGGACGAGGCGCGGGACGTCGATCTGATCCAGGTCGGCGACATCAACGCCATGACGGCCATGCGGCTTTCGGAGCGCATCGCGGCGGGCGGCTTCGTCATCATCGCCGGCGACCGCGTTCCCCTCGCGCCGGGCGGCGCCACGCTCGCCGTCGACTTTCTTGGCCGGGAAGCGCGTTTCCCGTGCGGCCCCTACATCCTTGCCGCCGCGCTCGCCTGTCCCACGCTCATGCTGTTCAGCGCCAGCGAAAAGGACGGTTTTTTCGTCACCGTGCGCCCGCTGGTCGAGCGCGTCGTTTTGCCGCGCCGCGAGCGCGCGGCGGCGATCCGTCCCTATCTCGAAACCTACGTGGCCGCGCTGACCAGGGAGTGTCTCGAACATCCCCTGCAATGGTTCAACTTCTTTCCATTCTGGCAGACGCCGCGCCATCATCCGGAGCCGGTGAAACATGAGAAATCCACAGAGTCCCTGGCATAAAAGCGTGGAATTGCAGATTCCCTTCCACGATCTCGACCCGCTGGAAATCTGCTGGCATGGGCATTACGTGCGCTATTTCGAGATCGCGCGCGCGGCGCTCCTGCAAACGATAGATTACGATTACCCGGAGATGCGCGCTTCCGGCTACGCCTGGCCGGTGATCGAACTGTTCATTCGCTACGCGCAGCCGCTCCGTTACCGGCAGCGCGTCAATATCGAAGCCTTTCTGACGGAATGGGAAAACCGTCTCAAGATCGAATACCTGGCGCGCGACGCCGACAGCGGGAAAAGACTCACGCGCGGATATACCGTGCAGGTCGCGGTCGATATGCGCACACGGGAAATGTGCCTGGAAAGCCCGGCCATCCTTGCCGAAAAACTGGGGGCGAAATGAAAAAAAAACCGCGCCGCTTGTCCTTGCCGAAATCCGGGAGCATGGCCGTGATCGTGCTGGCCGTGTTCTTCCTCGGTTTCGCCCTGCCGTCACGCGCGGACAGCCTGCTCGACGCGGTGCGGGCGCGCCTCGCGCTGGCGCCGGTCACTCAGGGGGAATTCCTGCAAACCCGCAGGCTGGCGCAGATCAAGAAGCCGCTCGTCTCGAGCGGACGTTTCCTGGTGGCGCGGGGCGTCGGCGTGATATGGGAGAACGTCGCGCCTTTCGCGCAGACAACGCGCCTGACGAAAAACGAAATCCTGCAAACGCGGGGGCAGGAGACCATCGCGCGCTTTTCCGCCGACAAGGAGCCGGTGGTCGGCGTCGTCAACGCCATTTTGTTCGGCGTGCTCTCCGGCGACATCGAGGCACTCGCGCAACGCTTCGATTACAGCGGAAAAATGACGGGCGATGCCTGGCGGCTCGATTTCACTCCGAAGGACGCAAATCTTGCCCGCCTGCTCCGCGGCCTTTCGCTTTCCGGCGGGCGCGACATCCAGGAAGTCGAGATCACGAGTGCCGCGGGGGACGTGACGCGCATCGAATTCCGGGCGCTGGTTCACGCCGATGAACTTTCCGGCGAGGACAGGAAACGCTTTGAATAGAGGGAACCTTGCCCGCGCGCACCGCCTGCTGGCCTGGTGCTGGCTTGCCTTCCTGCTGGCCGCCGCCGGTTTTCTGCTCTCTGGCGGGTCGCAATGGACCGGGCGCATCGACACCGATCTGCTGGCGCTCATTCCGCGTAACGAGCGCCGTCCGGCGCATGAGGCCGCGCTGAAGGCGCTGGCGGCGCGCGGGGAACGGCAGTTGGCGGTGCTCGTCTCGGCGCGGGATGCGGATGCCACACTTGAAGCCGCCGCCCTGACGCGCGCATCGCTTGCCGGTCTCGGTCTGGCGGCGATAGAAGGCGGAAAAAACACTTTCCCCGCCGATTTCTATCGGTCCTGGCGGCATGGCCTCCTGAGCGACGCCGACTACGACTGGCTCGCCACGGCAACGCCGGAGGCGGCGCGCGCGCGCGCTCGGACTTGCCTACGCGCCTTTCGCGTCGGGCGCGCTTGCCTGGCAGGACGATCCGTTCGGATTCTTCGGGAACTGGCTGGCCGCGCTCGCCGGGACGACGCCCTTGCGTCCTTCGGGCGGCGAACTGATGACGGAACACGCGGGACGCCCCTATGTCGCGCTCCTCTACACCCTGCCGCAAAGCGCCTTTGCCGCCGATTTCCAGCGGGAACTGACGGCGCGGCTGGAAGCGGCGCGCGCGCGCGTTCTCGCCTTCGACCGTCAGGCGCGTTTCCTGCCTGTCGGCGTGGCGCTGCACGCGGCGGCGGCGACGCGGCAGGCCGAGGACGAAATGCGCCTCATTGGCTTGGGATCGCTGCTGGGAACCTTCTTTCTGATCGGCTTCGTTTTTCAGAGCGCCCGCGCCCTGAAACTCATCGCGGTCTCGCTCGTCTCCGGCGCGATTGTCGCGCTTCTCGCCGCCGTTTCGATCTTCGCGCGCGTGCATGCGGTGACGCTCGTCTTCGGCGCGAGCCTGATCGGCGTCGCCGTCGATTACGCCATTCTCGTGTTCGCGCAACATCTGGGCAGCGCGGAACCCGTCTGGGAACGCTTCCGGCATCTGCTGCCGACCTTGTGCATGGCGCTCGTCACGCCCGCGCTCGCCTATTTCACGCTGGCGCTCACGCCGTTTCCCGGCCTGGAACAAATGGCGGCACTGGCCGTGTGCGGCATTTTCGGCGCCTGGGTGAGCGTCGTGCTGTTCTACCCATACCTGCTGCCCGCGACGCTGCCCCTGCCCGAAAACGCCGGGAAGATGGCGCGCCTCGTCGGGCGCTGGCCGCGCTGGCGCAATTCCGGCAAGGCGTGGGCTATCGCGCTGCTCTTTGCCGTCATCGCCGCCGGAGGGCTGGCGCGCCTGCGCGTAGACGACGACATCCGGGGACTATTCAGCGGCGACCCCGCAATCATGGCGGCAGCGCGCGAGGCAAGCGAAATCCTGCGCCTGCCCAGCCCGGCGCAGATGTTCCTCGTCAGCGGCGAGACCCCGGAAGCACTGCTGCAGAACGAGGAAGCCCTGGTCGAGCGCCTGCGCCCGTTCGCGGCGGCGGGCGGCATCGGCGGCTATGAGGCCGTGAGCCGCTGGCTGCCTTCCGAAGCGCGGCAGAAGGCGGCGCTGGCCAGGCAAGGACGCCTGCGCCCGGCGCTCGAACGCATTGCCGATGAACTGGAACTTCCCGCCGCCTGGGCGGCGGCGTCCGCGCCGGAAGAAAACGCGGTGCTGACGCCGGAAGCCTGGCTTGCCAGCCCGGCGAGCGAAGCGTTGCGCGCGCTCTGGATTGGCGCGGCGGAAACAGGAGGCGAGAAGCGTTATTACAGCATGGTGCTGTTGCAGGGACTGGCCGACCGCGCCGCGGCCAATGCCCTCGCGGAACTGCCCGCGCGGGAACCGGCGCTTGCCGGCGTGGAATGGATCGACCAGACGCGCGAAATCTCCGCCCTGATGGCGCGCCATCGCGGTCTCCTCACGCGCGCGCTGCTCCTTGCCTGCCTTATCGCGCCCCTTTTGCTTTTCCCCTTCTTCCGGACGCGCGTCTGGCGCATCGTCGCGCCGACGCTGGCGGCGGGCGTCATGACGCTTGCCGTCATGGGCTATCTGGCGATTCCGCTCCAGCTTCTGAGCATTCTCGCGCTCCTGCTCACGCTCGGCATGGGCGTCGATTACGCCATTTTCCTGCAGGCGCGCCGAAAGCACGCGCACACGCTCCTCGCCACGACGCTCGCCGCCCTCCTCACCTTGCTTTCCTTCGGCCTCCTGGCGATTTCCGGAACCCCCGCGCTGCGCGCCCTGGGACTGACCGCCGCCCTGGGCGTCCTGCTGTCGTGGCTCTTGACCCCGGTCTTCCTGCAAGAAGCGCGCGTCCGCCCGGCGAACGGGGAGAAACCGGCATCCGACCAGCAAGAGGAGCCATGATTCCCTACGGGAAGAATGTGAGTAGGCAGGCAGTTCGCGCAGTGTGTAAACCTGGGTAGGGCAGTGGGGTATGCCGGGATATATCCTTCGGAGAGTATCTCGCCCATTGCCGCATCAATCTCGAATCGGGCATTGGCTCCTCGGTATCCCATGCCCGTATTGATGTCGAAGCGTATCGGTCTGTTGCCAAACCATGCCTTGCGTTCCATGACTTCCAAAGGCTTCAGGAACGCCCAGCCGTTTTTCTCCGCGCGCTTACGGGCAATCTCGATTGCGGCATCGCGGTCAATCATTCATCGCTCCTCGGGGAAAACATGGCGACCAGCGCGGGCCGCGCGCGATTCCATCACGGCGCGCGCCGGAAGATCAGCGAGGTGTTGATGCCGCCGAAGGCGAAATTGTTGCTCATGACGTATTCGCATTCGAGTTCGCGGCCTGTGCCGGTGATGTAGTCCAGTTCCGC